>CAYQFU010000136.1:10518-16055 GCA_964416775.1 uncultured Ktedonobacterales bacterium | reverse complement strand
CGGCGAGCCGCTCCCAGGCGTACTCGCGCACCGTCTCCAGCATGCCAAAGGCCGGCTCCGGGTCCTCGTCCTCCTCTGCCTCGTCCGCTTCCTCGCCGTCGTGCCCCTGCTGTCCACGCTGACCAGGCTGACCAGGAGGCCGCCCGCCGAGGTCCTCGGGCCGCGCCGGCAGGACCAAACTCTTCTCGGCGAGCGAGATCAGCCGCTGCAGCGTGCGCCCCGCCTCCCGCGCCTGCCTTGCGTCGCGCGCCTCGCCTTCGTCCGCAGCTGCTTCCCCCGCTTCACCCGCTTCCCCGGCTCCCACCACGCTGACGACCGCCGTGATCGCGTCGAGGGCCACCCGGCCGACGAACACCCCCAGGCAGCGGAAGACCCGCCGCTCGTCATCGTCCAGCAGGTCGTAGCTCCAGCCGACCGCCGCCTCCAGGCTCTGCTGCCGCGCGGGCCGGTCTGGCGCCTCCGATGTCAGCAGCTGCAGCCGGTCCGCCAGCCGGCGCGCGACCGTCGGCAGCGACAGCACGCCCAGCCGCGCGGCCGCCAGCTCCAACGCCAGCGGCAGCCCATCCAGTTCCACCACCAGTTGGGCCACCAGCGGCGCCTGGTGCGCGGTGAAGGCGAAGTCCGCCCGCCGCGCCCGCGCCCGCTCCACAAAGAGCGCCACCGCGGGGATCTGCGCCAACGCGTTCAGGGGTGGCAGTGCACCTGCGAGATCGGGCACGGGCAGCGGTGGCACGCGCAGCGTCTGTTCCCAGCGCAGTTGCAGCGGCACGCGACTGGTCACCAACAAGGCGAGGCCCGGACAGCCCGCGAGCAAGTCGGCGAGCTGGGCGGCCGCGGGCAGCACCTGCTCGAAGTTGTCCAGCACCAGCAACACCATCTGGTCGCGTAAGAAGGCGCGCAGCCGCTCGGGCAGTGGGGGATGCCCGGTGCTGATGAGACCGAGGGCGCGGGCGATGGCTGGCAGCACCAGGGACGGGTCGCGGATCGGGGCGAGGTCGACCAGGGTCACCCCATCGGGGAAATGCTCGGCCATCTGATCGGCCGCGGCGGCCGCCAGGGCCAGACGCGTCTTGCCCACCCCGGCCGGCCCGACGAGCGTCAGCAGGCTCGTCCGGTCGACCATCAGCCGCCGGCGAATCATCTCCAGCTCAGCCGTCCGCCCGACGAGCGGTGTCGGCTGGGCTGGCAGGAGGAGGGGGGGTAGGTGCATGACCACCTCCCGCGCGGATCGCGGCCCCAATACTCCGGACATCCCGCAGATGCCCTCCATTGTACCAGGGATCACGGCAGAATGGGCAGCAGCGGAGGGTCGCGGACGGCCGCCTGGGGTGCGGCGGCCGGCGCGGGAGTACCCGGGAGCGCTCGCCCGCCCGCCGCCTGCTCCACCGTCTCGCGCTGTCCGCAAAAGCGTGACGCGTACCTACCCGGTGTGACGGTGTTGCACCACTCTGGCATAATGGCGGAGAGACAGACCGACAGGTAGTGGCCGTGCGGGCGCCTCCGCGCGGCCGCGCAACATGGCAGAGGGGGGACGTGATGGCACATTGGTGGGATGGCCGCCGGACACGGCACGGCGCCCGCCGCTGGCTCAGGGCGGCGGGAATGGTGGTGGTAGCGGCGACGCTGGCGCTCGGCCTCTCGCTGGCGTCCATGTTCGCGGTGGCGGGCAATCCCAACAGCCCCTCCGCCTACGCCTGCGGACTCGTCACCGCCTGGACCATGTTCGCCAACGATGCGCCCGCCCTGGCGTATCCCCTCCCCGTCGGCGTCAACGTGCCCGCGTCCCATCCCATCGGCGAGTTCGCCCAGCAGTACGCCGTCGGCCAGACCGTCGCCTTCGGCGAAGACTTCTCGCGTATGCCCAATCCACCGGCAGCAGGCAGCTACAGCCTGCGCTGGACGTTTGGCGACGGCTCACCGGCCGTGGTGGCGCTCGCGCCGACTCATGCCTTCGCCAGACCCGGCACCTACAACGTGTACACGCAGTACAAGGACACATCTAATCTCGACTGGAACGACTTCGACAGCGCGCAAATCCAGGTGGTGCCCTCGCTACTGCCCAATCCGCCGGTCGCGCGCGTCATCGCCGACAAGACGGCCATCGTGCTGGGCGACAGCATCACGTTCGATGCCACCGGCTCGCGCGCCGTGGTCGGCTCGCACCTGACCTACCAGTGGAACTTCAATGACCTGGGCACGGCCACCGGCCCGCACGTGACCCATCAGTTCCAGCTCTCGACCGGTAGCACATTTGTCACCCTGATCGCCACCGACGACCGCGGCGCGCGCTCCGTCGCCACCATCAACATCGGCATTGTCACGGACAAGTCGCAGGTTCCGGCGGCCAGTCTCACCGCCAACGTCGCCAGCACCGCGGCCGGCCAGCCCGTGCTGTTCGATGCCTCCAGCAGCACGCCCGCCAGCCAGCCAGCCGGAGACCAGATCGCGCAGTACGCCTGGGACTTCGGCGACGGCACCGCGGTGCAGACCACGCAGACTGCTACCACGTCGCACGTCTATCGCCAGCCAGGGCACTACCGCGTGGCCGTTCAGGCCGTGGATACGCAGGGTGTGCCCGCGCAAGCGATCATGGCCATCGCCATCACCCCCGCGGCCAGCTCGTTGGGTATCGGCGCGGGCGGTTCTGGCTGGCTCATGCTCGGCGGGCTGGCGCTGGCGGTGATCGTCGTCGCTGCTGGCGGATGGTTCCTCGTGAGCTCCCAGCGCAAACAGGCGCGGCGCGAGCGCGAGCGCCTGGCCATGATGGAGCTGCAGCGCGCGCGGCGCATCCCGCGCGCGGGCGTGCGGCCGGGTGACGCGCGCTGGGACGATCCGCGCGCCGGCAGCCGCGTAGGCCCGCCTCCCGCCTCGGGCGGGCCCGGCCAACCCGCCTCGCGGAACGACCCGCGCCGTGGTCCACTGTCGCGTGGTGGCCGGTGAAGCTCACCCATGTGGGTAGCATGGACGCACACAAACTCTGGTCAGTCTGGAGCGGAGGAACCCGGTCCGCCGCTCGAGCACCGGCTGCGCGACGATGCCATCACGGCTTTCGCGTGCGAAGCCGGATTCCAGCGCGTGGAGCGTCTTGCCCTGGCGCACACGGTGCTCTCTCGCCTCAATCCGTGATGCTCGTGGCCTGGAGGACGTACGCTGCGTGTGCGTGGCAAGTGCCGCTGCCGTGAGCGATCTGCGCTGCTGGTTGGTCTGGCCGGCGAGATCATCCCACTTCGACTGGAGCAGTCTGTCCATCCACAACAGGCATAGTTAATGGAGTAATCGGGACAACCTCGCCAGCAAAAGAGGTTGTCCCAGCAATATTATTGTTGACAGGTTTACCCTGTTGGGCATACGTGTCGGCAACGGGATAGATACCGGTAGGAGCGTAGTAGTAATAACTCGTGTACAATGGCCCACCCACTGTAATGTAACGCAAGTCCTCCAGAGACCCATTAGCCTCTCCGAACCCATCGAATGGTCCGCCACTTTGGCTGTGTCCAACCCAGACCCGTGCACCGCTATCTAACACATTGATTACTTGAGTCTTGGCATCTTTGCTCCATGCATATTGAAAAATGTGGGCATTACCCTTTGGCCCAGTGTAGGGATAAACCGCAACGGTAACCTCTGCTCCTTGAGGGATCGCAACAGCATTTAGGACTGGCATAGGGTGTCCTTCCCGAACTGCGGTTGCCCTTTGGTCTTGATAGTAGCGGGCTGCAATCTGATACCCTTCATATCTATGTGACGTGTCAACCTCTGTATCTTGGGTAAAACGTAGTGCCTTTTGCTGTACTCCGTTATACATTTCTGTGTACTGACCGTATGTTGCCAGCTGGGTATTGCCGTCCTTGAATACGACGTAGTTGCTCGGCGCTGCAACAACTAGTGGCAGACCGGTATTCGGGTAAATGACTTCGTTTCCTTGTGGGTCGGTCTTGAGTTGATATGTCGTGTCCCACACCTCTGTAGCCGTCAATTTGGTTGATTGCATGCCCGCTTCTCTAAGAGTCTTGTCAAAGATAGCCAGTAACGATTGATATTCTGATGTTACATCAGTACTGGGGTGCACTTCTGGAGTAGCTGTTGCAAACGGTGCACTCGTCGCACGGCGTAGGGTAGATGCTCCTGGCTGGGGCATTGCACAGCCAACTGCCATCAGTGCCAGGGCAACCCAAGCGCCGAGACACCACACTCGCCAGATAGCGGACCCGCAAAGTCTCCGCCTCATAGCCATGAGCGACATCGAACACTCCTCTTCGCACGGTGCGCACCTGCCCACCATGCAGCACGCACAGCATATGCAGACCGCGGCCGCTCGTGTCGGCCCTCCTCACCCTCAGACTCTGCTTGATATATCAGAGACATGCCAGGCTGTCAACGCACTGCTCCACCACGAGGGAGCACAAGGTATTGTCCGGACCGTGCGCCTATGCTATACTAGGTAACTGTGCGCGCACGCGCCGTGGATGTGCGTGGCGCGAATCATCCCAGACTCATCTCGTTTTGCCGGGCCAGCGCGGCGCTGCCGTCAGCTGCCCCAGCCATCGGCCCCAGCGCGGCCCGCGCCACGTGCAGTGGCTTGCCTCCAGGTCCGAGGGATTGTCGAGCGCCCGTGAAGCCGCGACCGCCGGCGCGCTCTAGGCCGGTGCGCGATCCATACGACCGCTGTCGCGGTGCGCCGTGAGATGAGAGCACATAGGGCCGGGGGAGACCATGAAGAAGTACAAGCTGAAGACGCACAAAGCGACGGCCAAGCGCGTGAAGATCACGGGCAGTGGCAAGATCATGCGCATGAAGGCCGCCCGCACCAAGTATCACATCAAGAAAGATCCCACGACCAATCGTTCGCTGGACAAGGTCAGCCCGGTAGCCCCGGGCGACGCCCGCAAGATAAGGCGCCTGCTGCCCTACGCCTGATGGGCCGGGCGCTGCCGCACCAATCGCCGGAGGATAGGCATGCCACGAGTCAAGCGGGGCGTCACGTCCCGGAAACGTCACAAGAAGGTCCTCAGGCTGACCGAGGGCCACTGGGGAGCACGCAGCCGTCAATATAAGACGGCGCATGAGTCCATGATGAAGGCGCTCGCGTACGCCTATCGCGACCGCCGCAACCGCAAGCGCGACATGCGCCGCCTGTGGATCATTCGCATCAACGCCGCGGCGCGCATGCACGACATGAAGTACAGCCATCTGATCCAGGGAATGCAGCTGGCAGGCGTTGAAGTGGACCGCAAGATCCTCGCCGACCTGGCCGTCAACGATCTGCCCGCGTTCGGCGCCATCGTCGCCAGGGCGCGCGCCGCGCTGGCCGCCCGCGCCTCCTAGCGCCGCAGCCGCTCGCCGCCATCCCTCACCCACACGCTGCGCGCGCTCCGGCCGCGCAGCGTGCGCGTATCGTGCCCTTCCCTCTCCTACCGCAATGGCAGGGGCCTCGGGAGGCAATACTGGCTCCCTTCACCCGCCGCAGCCGGGAAGCGTTGGAGACCAGGCAGCTGCTCTGACTCCCCTCTCCCGCCGCGGCAGGGCAGGGGTTGGAG
>CAYQFU010000136.1:0-10418 GCA_964416775.1 uncultured Ktedonobacterales bacterium | reverse complement strand
GACCAGGCAGCTGCTCTGACTCCCCTCTCCCGCCGCGGCAGGGCAGGGGTTGGAGACCAGGCAGCTGCTCTGACTCCCCTCTCCCGCCGCGGCAGGGCAGGGGTTGGAGGCGAGCAAGCCGCTCTGACTCCCCTCTCCCGCCGCAGCGGGGGAGGGGTTAGGGGTGGGGGTCCACGGGAGGGGATTCGTGCCCGACATCATCACCAGTCCCTCCAATCCGCGCGTGGCCGCGCTGCGCAGCCTGCATACCGCGAAGGGCCGCGCGGAGGCCGGCGCATTCCTCGTGGAAGGGCCACATCTCCTCGACGCCACGCTCGACGCTGGTGTCGTGCCCTCGCTCGTGCTCTTCGCTCCCGAGGCGCTGCAGCGCACGCCCGCTGGCCGCCGGCTCATAGGCCGGCTGGAAGCCGTTCGCGAAGAGGGCGCCGAGGTGCTGGAGGCGACGATCCCAGTCGTGGCGCGCGCGGCGGACACGCAGACGCCGCAGGGCGTGGTCGCCTCCGTGCCAGCCGATGCCGTCGCCCCAGAGCGCGTCCGTGCGCGCCGCCGGGGCCGTGCGCGGCCCCTCGTGCTGCTGCTGGACGCCCTCGCCGATCCTGGCAACGTAGGCACGCTGCTGCGCACCGCGCTCGCCGCCGACGTGGACGAGGTCTGGCTTAGCCCCGGCAGCGCCGATCCACTGGCGCCCAAGGTGGTGCGCGCGGCCAGCGGGGCGAGCTTCCACCTGCCCGTGCGCGCCGACCTACCCTGGGACGAGATCGGCCGGCGGCTGGAGGGCGCGCCGCGCGTCCACCAGGTGGTCCTCGCCGAGGCGTCAGCCGCGACGGCCTACGACGAGCTGGACCTCACACAGCGGACCGTGCTGATCGTCGGCAACGAGGCCCACGGCCCCTCGCGCGAGGCGCAGCGCCTGGCTACCACACGCGTCAACGTCCCCATGTGGAACAAAGTGGAATCGCTCAATGCAGCGGTGGCCGCGAGTGTGATACTCTTTGAAGCGGGCCGGCAACGCCGCGCCCACGAACGCCAACAGCATCCTCCCGCGACGACGGAGAGAGTAGACGGTCAAAGCGCGCAGGGAGGGGAGGCCACCGACTGAAAGCCTCCCCGCGTGGCAGCCGCTCGAAGTTCGCTCCTGAGCCGGCGATTGAACCCGACGCGCGACACTCCTCGCGCGGCGCGTAGGTCGCCCGGCCGCCCACCGTTATCGGGGCGCACGAGAGGGATACGTGTCTCCGCGAGGCGGCGCGCGTCCAATGTGGGTGGTACCACGGAGTGTTTCGGCAGCTTCGTCCCGGACGAGGTTGCCGTTTTTGTTTGTTTCGCGGGCGCCACATGCGGGAGGTGATGCCCACCATACAGCCAGATCGCCCCGCCGCCATCGGCCATCCAGGAGCCGCGCGCCACCAGCGTACGCTTGGATATCGCGGCCCCTTCTGTGCGGTGCTCTCTAGTGTCCGGCAGGAGAACGGTCGCCGGCCCCTGGAGGTGAGCACCCATGCAAGAATCCCTGGATGAAAGCCCCGATCGAGGTGACTCCAGCGCGTCCGAAATGCCGCTGGACCCCGAAGATGAGCCAGTGCTTGGCCCCTACGGCCAGAAGCTGCTGATCGTCTGGATCGTATTGCTGGCACTTCTGCTCATCGGCGCGGCGCTCTGGTTGTTCAGTTATCTCGCATACACAACGCCGCCCGTCCCCGGCGGAGGCTGATCCCGATACTCCATCCGTCAGCTTCCTGCTCCGGCATCGGCGCGGCGCCATCCCATGACACGCCGCGGACACGATGCCAGGTAGGAGGCAAAACCATGAGCGACGACACCTCGCACAGCGAGCAGGAAGAACAGCTCGCCGAGCTGCTGCGCCGCGCCAGTGCCGAGCTGGAGACCATCGAAACCACTGCCGCGCTGGACGACTGGCGCACCCGCTATCTCGGCCGCGAGCGCGGCGAGGTGACGGCCATCCTCAAGGGGCTGGGCCGGCTGCCCGATGCCCAGCGGCGCGCCGTCGGTCAGGCAGCCAACGCCGTCAAGACGGAGCTGGAGACGCGCCTGGCCCAGCGCGGTGAGGCGCTGCGCGCCCGCGAGCTGGCCGACGCCCTCGAGCGCGAAGCCCTGGACGTGACGCTGCCCGGCCGGCCCGTGCCGCGCGGCCATATCCATCCCCTCATGCGGACCATCCGCGACGTCGCGCGCATCTTCTCGCAGATGGGCTTCAACGTCGTCGAAGGCCCGGAGGTGGAGACGGATTATTACAATTTCCAGGCGCTCAACATCCCACCCGATCATCCCGCGCGCGACATGCAAGATACCTTCTGGATCGTGCCGGGCCAGGTGTTGCTGCGCACGCAGACCTCTCCCAACCAGATCCGCATCATGGAGCAGATGCGGCCGCCCGTGCGCGCCATCGTCCCCGGCAAGGTCTATCGCAACGAGGCCACTGACGCCACGCACGAGGCGATGTTCCACCAGATCGAGGGCCTGCTGATCGACGAAGACACCACCATGGCCGACCTCAAAGGCGTTCTGGCCCGCTTCGCCCACGAAATGTTCGGCCAGGACCGGCGCGTCCGCTTCCGCCCGAGCTACTTCCCCTTCACCGAGCCGAGCGCCGAGATGGACGTGAGCTGCGGGGTATGCGGCGGCTCCGGCTGCCGTGCGTGCAAGTACACCGGCTGGCTGGAGACGCTTGGCTGCGGCATGGTCCACCCCCAGGTGCTGCGCAACGTGGGCTACGATCCCGCCCGCTATCGCGGCTTCGCCTTCGGCATGGGGCCGGAGCGCATCACCATGCTGCGCTATGACATCGACGATATGCGCCTGTTCACGGGCAACGACCTGCGCTTCTTGCGCCAGTTCGGATGAGGGAGCCGTCCATGCATCTGCGCCTTGCCCTGCTGGGCTGCGGCAATGTCGGCCGCGCGTTCATCGCCATGGCGGCTGAGAAAGACTCCGTCCTGCGCGACCGCTACAACCTGCGCCTGACCTTCGCCGGTGGGCTGACGCGCACAGCCGGCGGCTGGACGGCGGGCACGTCCGAGGGTGTCTCCGCGGCGGAATTGCTTGCCAGTGGCTGGCCGCTCGGCGCGCCCCCCGCGGGGACCGAGCGATTCAGCGGCCCGGGCACGGAGTTCGCCGCGCGCTGTCCCGCCGACGTGCTGATCGAGCTGACCACATTGGAGCCGCTGACGGGCGAGCCAGCCACAGGCCACGTCCGCGCCGCGCTGGAGGCCGGGCGGCATGTCGTGACCGCCAACAAAGGCCCGATCGCCCATGCCTACCGCGCGCTGCGCGCGCTGGCGGCGGCGCACGGCGTCGGCCTGCGCTTCGAGTCCACCGTGATGGACGGCACGCCCATCTTCAACCTCGCCGAGTTCAGTCTGCCCGCGACGAATATCGCCGGCTTCCGTGGACTGCTCAACAGCACCAGCAATTATGTCCTCAGCCGCATGGCGTCAGGCGCATCACTGGAAGAGGCCGTAGCGGAGGCGCAGCGCAGAGGCGTCGCCGAGGCCAATCCCTCCCATGACCTGGAGGGCTGGGACGCCAGCGTCAAAGCCACGGTGCTGGCGAACGTGCTGATGGATGCCGATCTGCGGCCGGCCGAGGGCGTGGTGCGCGAGGGACTCGGCGCCAGCGCGATGCGCGCGGCTTTCGCCGGCCTGCCCCCCGGCTACGTGGTCAAGCAGGTGGTGGAGGCGCGCCGCGCCCCCGCGGGCGCGGGCACGGTGGAGGCCGTCGTGCGACTCGCGGCGCTGCCGCCGTCCGATCCGCTGGCGCAGCTCAAAAGTAACGAGACGGGATTGACGCTCCACACGGATACGATGGGCGATCTGACGCTGATCGAGGGAGAGGGCGGACCGGGCCAGACGGCGTTCGGCGTGTTGGCCGATATCGTCGCCATCGCCCGGGCCTTCCCCGCTTCGTCCGCCCGCGCCGATGCGTAATGGCTGCGTAATGGCGCCCACCCTCCCGCTTCGTCGGGGCGTTCACTGCCTCCGTTCCCGCTTCGTCTGGACATCCGCATGGACGCCCTGCCCGCCTCGTCGGGGCGTCTGGATGGACGCCCATCTGCCGCCGGACAAATCCGCATCGCGCTCCCCACATTCGTCATGTGTGTGATGTGTGTGAAAGGTAGATCATCATGAAGGTTCCTTACTCCTGGCTCAAGGAGTACGTGGATATCACCCTCCCCCCCGAGGAGCTGGCCGACCGCCTGACGATGGCCGGGCTGGAAGTGGATCGGGTCGAGTACCCGTGGCCGGGGGTCGTCACGGCCGAGATCGTCCACCTGGAGCGCATCAAAGGCTCCGATCACCTCAGCGCCACCCGCGTCACGACGGGCGACGGGCGCGAGCTGAGTGTGGTATGCGGCGCCCCCAACATCAAGCTGCACGATCGGGTGCCCCTCGCCCAGCTGGGCACGAAGATCGGCGACATGACCATCCAGACCAAGAAGACGATGGGCGTGCTCTCCGAGGGGATGCTCTGCTCGCCGCGTGAGCTGGGCCTCAGCGACGATCACTCCGGCATCCTCATCCTCCCGCCCGACACCCCCCTTGGAGTGCCGCTGGGCAAGGTGCTGGGCGAAGCCGTGATCGAGCTGGATATCAAGGCGCACCGCGGCGATCTTTTCTGCATGGTCGGCGTGGCGCGCGAGGTGGCCGCGTTCACCGGCGAGCCGCTGCGGCCGCCAGCCATTCAGGTGCGCGAGAAAGGACCAGCGGCTGAGAAGCTGATGCGGTTAGATGTGCGCGCCCCCGACCTGTGCCCGCGCTACACTGCGCGCGTCGTGCGCAATATAAAGATCGGCCCCTCGCCCCAGTGGATGGCCGACCGGCTCACCCTCGCGGGCATGCGGCCCATCAACAACGTGGTAGACATCACCAACTACGTCATGCTGGAGCTGGGCGAGCCGCTGCACGCCTTCGACTACGACAAGGTGACCGACCACACGATCATCGTGCGGCGCGCCGAGCCCGGGGAGCAAATCACCACCCTGGACGGCGTGACCCGCACCCTGACGCCCGACATGCTGCTCATCGCCGATCCCGCCGGCCCAGCGGTCATTGCGGGCATCTTCGGTGGCGAGCGCTGCGAGGTCTCGGAGACCACCACCAACATCATCCTGGAGGCGGCGCACTTCAACCCGATCAACATCCGCCGCACCTCGACGGCCATCGGGCTGCGCACCGAGTCATCGGGCCGGTTCGAGAAGAATCCCGACATCGAGCTGACCGCCGTGGCCATCGACCGCGCCGCCCAGCTCATCGCCGAGCTTGCCGGCGGCACGGTCGCGCCTGGCCAGCTGGACTTCTATCCCGACCCGCCCACCCGCCGCGTGTTGCGGTTCGATACCGGCCAGGTGGAATGGCTCACGGGCATGAGTGTGGCGCCAGAGGAGGCGGAGCGGGCCCTGCGCGCGCTGGGCTTCGCCGTGGAGCCGGAGGGCGACGAGCGCTACCTGCACGTGACGATTCCCACCTGGCGCGGCGACGTGGCTGAGAGCGCCGATCTGGTGGAGGAGGTGGCGCGCATCGTCGGCTACGAGCGCATCCCCAGCACCATCCCCACCGGCCCGCTGCCCGAGCCGCTGCACGAGAGCTGGTTCGAGCGCGACGAGTACGTCCGCGACATCATGGTGGGCGCCGGGCTCACCGAGATCGTCACCTACTCGCTCATCAGCCGGGCGGCGATGGCGCGCCTGCTAGTGGACACGGCGCCAGGGGACGAGCGCCTGCTCTCCACCCCTGCCTCCGTGCCCGAGCTGGAAGCGTGCGACGTCGCCGCCGGCGGCGGGGAGCGTCCGCGCACGCGCGGCGACGAGCGGCGCGAGCTGGAGGCGGTGGCCGAGCGGCTGCCCGTCATCCTCTTGCGCAACCCGCTCAGCAGCGAGCAGGAGGCGCTGCGGCTCACACTGATGCCCGGCCTGCTAGCGACGCTGCGCGAGAACAGCAAGCACAGCGATGCCGGTCTGTGGTTCTTCGAACTGGGCCGGCGCTACCTGCGCACGCCCGAGCTGGACGCCGGCAACGGGCTGCCGCAGGAGCGGCGCTCGCTGGGCGTCGCGCTGATGGGGCCTGCCGCGCAAAGCTGGGACGCGCCTCCACGCCCCGCCGATTTCTACGACCTGAAAGGCGTGGCGGAGACGCTGCTGGGCGCTCTCAAAATTGGCGCCTATCGCTTCGTGCCCGTGCGACATCCGACCTTCCACCCCGGCCGCTGCGCGGCGCTGGAACTGGCCATCGTGCCGGGCGCCGCGGACGCGCCTCCCAGCGACACGGCCGTCGTGGCGGAGCCGGTCTGGGTGCGTGCCGGCGTGCTGGGCGAGGTGCATCCCCAGGTCGCCGAGCGGTTCGACCTGTCCGGCCGGCCCTACCTCATGGAGCTGGACATGGAGCGGCTCTTCGCCGCTGTCCCCGAGCGGCTCGTCCACGTGGCCGTCTCGCGCTTCCCGTCCGTGCAGCGCGACCTCGCCGTGGTGGTGGATCGTTCCGTGCCCGATGTGGAGATCAAGACAGCCATCGAGGAGGCCGGAGGCGATCTCGTGCGCCAGGTGCGCCTCTTCGACGTCTATACCGGTGAGGCCATCGGCGCCGGCAACAAGAGCCTGGCGTACTCCCTCACGTACCAGTCTCGCGAGCGCACACTGACGGACAAGGAAGTGGACGAGGTGCAGGCGCGCATCGTCGCCGCCCTGGCCCAGCGCTTCGGCGCGACGCTGCGCGCGTGACGTCCGGTCGTCCCGGCAAGTCGCACAAGCCCAATCCCGTTCGCATGGTAGAGTGCCGATCGGCAGGCAGCGCCTCCGATCGGCCGCTCTCCCAGTCCGCGCACGCCCACACCCGTTCGCGTGAGGGAGACCCGATCGGCGCGATGTGCGTTCGTAGCCATTGCGCATCCCCTCATCGCAGCACATCTTTGCGCCTCTGGAAGAGCAGCGTGATCAGGAAGAAGGCGACGGTAAGCGCGACCAGCGCTGCCCACCAGCCGATGACGTGCCGCGCGTCGGACGTATAGAACGGCCTGTTCTGCCCCGCGAGCTTGTTGTGCAGTCCGACGATGCTGCCCGCGGCCTGCATGCCCCAACGGGCTGGGGTGATGTAGCTGATCCACCGGCCGAGGATGCCTCTCAGCGTAAAGATGACGTTTGCGAAGATGACCTGTGGGATCAACACAATCGGCGTGATGCTCACGGCGCGGTCCGTATTGGGAGCCAATGCGGAGACCAGCAGGCCCATCATCAGCCCAACCAGCGACGAGAGCACTAGCGTGATGTACAGCTCTGCGAAGCCTCCTCGCATCCCGGGCCAGATGACGCCGTGCGTCGGGTAGCCGACCTTCTGGCCGACGACGGTCAGGAGAAGGAAGTCCTGAATCAGGCAAAGGCAACCCAATACGACGACCTTCGAGAGCACGTATGGCAGGATCGCCAGGTTGACCGACCGCTCGCGGCGATAGATCGCCGCCTCCTTTACGATCTCGCGGGCAGCATTGATGATGCCGAACCAGACGGCCGACGCCACGACGACGAACAGTAACCGTTGCGCAGCGAAGTCGGTTGGGTGCACCAGCTCCCCAGCGCTGGTCACCGTGTGGACCGCATTGCTCCTCGCGATCACATCAATCAGCACGCCGATGATCGGCGCCTGGAGCAGCAGGATCAGCAGATTCATCCGGTCATGGAGCATCAGATTGAAGTAGCGGCGCGTAAGCAGAAGGAACTGGCGCCACTTGTCGCCGTGACACAGGCTGGCGCTGTGGTGCTGCGGCTGCGCTCGCGCCGCCGCGGCGGCGCGCATATTCGCCTGCGCTCGTGGCTCCTCGATGTACTTCAGGTACTCGGGCGTCTGGCAGAACAGGTCTGCCCAGCGCTCTGGGTCGGCGTCCACCTCATTGTAGATTTCCGCGTAGTCGGTCCGGGCGAAGTGATGCTTCAGCTCGTCGGGCGTGCCGAAGAACGCGAGCCGGCCACCCGGCGCCAGGAAGCAGACGTAGTCTGCGACGTTGATGTTAGAGGTCGCGTGTGTCGCCAGCACGATGGTATGGCCCCGGTCGGCGAGCCGGCGCAAGAGCTGCATCATCTTGCGGTCGAGCCCAGGATCCAGCCCGGCGGTCGGCTCGTCAAGGTAGAACAGGGCCGGCCGGTCGAGCAGCTCCAGCGCGATGTTGATGCGCTTGCGCTGGCCGCCGCTCAGCGACGCGATGGTCTGGTGGCGCTGTTCCACAAGCTCGACATCCTCCAGCACGTCGGTGATGCGCTGCTTGATGTCCTTGCCTTTGGTGCCCTTCGGCAGCCGCAGGCGCGCGGCATAGTACAGCGCCTTCTCTACCGTCAGGTTCTTGTGGACGATATCGTCCTGCGGCACATAGCCAAGCGAGGTGCAAAAGTCGCCGACGTTCTCGTAGAAGTTCTCGCCGTTATAGAGTACGGCGCCACTCGTCATCGGCCGCTGGCCGTTGAGCGCGCCCAGCAGCGTCGTCTTGCCGGCGCCGGACGCGCCGACGATCGCGACCAACGTGCCGGGCAGAATCGTCAGCGAGATATGATCGAGCAGCACCTTTGTCTTGCGGCCAACTGGTCCGATACCGCCGGTATTGACCGATTGCATCAGGTCAATCGCGTCAACGCGAATGCTCTGGGACTGGTCGTAGTGGATGAGCTCAGCCCCGGTGAACACAAACTGGTGCGAGCCGATGCGCAGCTCCGCACCCGGCATCAGTCGCTCCTGCTCGACCGCCATGCCATTGACGAACGTGCCAGTGGTGCGGCTCAGGTCAGTGATCACGACCTGTCCGCTGCCGTCGCGCGAGATGCGCGCGTGATGTGGCGCCACCCGCTCGTCGTTCAGCATGATGTGGTTGGTGGGCGCCCGCCCGATCATCAGCGATTGCCCGTCCTGCAACGAGATTTGCCTGCTGATGGGCATGCGGACAGCGTCTGCTGCATCCTGCGCCCCGTGATACTGAAAGGTGACGAGGGGTCCGGCGGGGTCGCCGGCCCGCAAGATGTCGCCGTCATGAAGCTGATGTTCCTCCACGTGCCGGCCGTGGCAGTAGAGCGCGGTGCGATTATCGCGCACCATGATCCGCGGCGGCCGCTCGTCCAGCCGCTCAAGGACGGCATAGAATCGGGGGATGATTGGCGAGTCAATGATGATATCGTTGGACGGATCGCGCCCGATGGTAATGGTGGGTAGCGTGAGCGGGTAGACCATGCGCTCGGGGGCTGCGCCATCTGCGCCATCTGCGCCATCTGCGCCATCGTGGAGCACCACTTCGAGCCGGTCCGTGGTCGCGGTGCTGGCCGCATCGCTCGGTATGGGCGTGCCCTGGCGGTCCACGCCCTGCTTGCCGTGCCGAAGCGCCTGCCGCTTGTTCTGCGCACCAGCGGAGTCCCCTGCTGTGCGATGTGAGCCAAGAGGCATCGCGAACGCCTTCCATGCGTTGCCGCTCACCGCTAGGCGGACGGCGTGATCTCGCCACAATGGTGCTCGGACGACGTGTGCCCGATGGGCAGCGGCAACGTGCTCTACGCCGTCACTGGTGTCTGTTCAGGCGGACTCAGCATTGATCGAGCGGCCGGTGATCGGGCGCTACGAGTGTCGGCCCAGTTGGAGCGTAGCACCACAGAGTGACACAGTACTTACTCGGGGTGACATGCTGGCAACGTCTTCCTCCACGAGAGGCGGTCGACCGGCCATTCTCCTGCTCGTCTTCTGGAGAGGGCGCATGCGGCGGCCGCTCTTACTGCGAGAGACGTGGCCCTTGTTTGGCATCTTTGTGTTTCTGCATACATCTGACGTGATCTTTGCGCTCATTGGTGAGCACTGGAATGTGCTGTGGATCGTGGTGGGAGCGGGCGTCGTCCATACGCTCCTGCTCCTGATCATCTATGGAATCGGGCGACGAAAAGCTTCTACCGCCCTCAGTGAGGAAGCCAGTGGCAGTCTAGCGCTCGCGCGCGGAGGAAGCGAGTAGTGTCCCTCACATGTCGCAGTCTCACGCGCTGAGTTCATTCGGCCGCGAATCTGCGCTCGCGGATGCTTCGCATGCTGCGCGCCGCCGCCTGATGCAGCGCTATCCCGGCCGCGTCACCTGGCTCCCCTGGTCGCCGTACGCGCTCGAGGGCAGGCAACGCATGGGGGTCTCCGATCGCGCCGAGCGCATGCACCGCGAGCTTGCGGACGCGAGTGTAGAACAGCCAGTAAGCGGCTGCCCGTGCGGGTACCAGTCCGTCCCTGCGGCTGGCCGACATGTTGAGCGCGAGCCGGCCGAGCGCGTCCCGCAGCTCCGCGGCCTCCGCTTCGATCAGCCGGCCAGACTCGACCTCGTCCCACAGGACCGCGCCGATAGAGCGGTGCGCCTCCATGGTAGGCTCCTCTCATCCGCCCAGCAGAGACGGCGCCCCACCCGCCGTG
>CAYQFU010000135.1:10583-16265 GCA_964416775.1 uncultured Ktedonobacterales bacterium | reverse complement strand
TACGTGGGGTCGCCAGAGACCGTCGCCCAGAAAATCGCGGCCAATCTCCCCGCGCACGGCGCGACCCGATTCGACCTGAAATACGGGATGGGCGGTCTCTCGCATCAAGCGCTCATGACCAATATCGAGCTGTACGGCACACAAGTGGTCCCCCGCGTACGCGAGCTCCTGGCGGAAGCGTAAGCGCCGGGTCGCCGCTCGCCTCGACGGGATCGATGCGCGGGCTGGCGCCGCCGTCGCTGTGTCCCGGTGGGGGACCGGCTATCGGACACCGCCTCGCCCAGAAGTTACGGGTTGCTGAGCGAGGAGACTCGCCTACGATGCGCCCATGGGCCGGTCGCACGCACAGGGGTGAGATCTGCCCCTCCCCCGCGCGCAGCGGTGATGCGGCAATACCAGGCGAGCTCGCCCGCGTTCTCCTGGAAGGTGCCGGTGGGACCGTCCTTGCCGATGGTCGCGAGGCGCACCATGACCTCGGCGCCCTCCGCGACCGTCTGACCCGCACCGTTGCCGGTGAGGTCGGTGGAGGTGAAGCCGGGCTCAACCGCGTTAAACTTGATATTCGGCAGCGCCTTGGCGTACTCGACCGTGAGCATTGTGAGACTGCCGCCTTTGTCGCCGAGTAGACGATCGTGGGGTAGTGCGACTCGTTGTGCTCCGGGTTGGTGACCGCCCAGAACGAGCCGAGACCGCTTGAGATGTTCACGACGACCGGGTTCTCGGACTTGCGTAGCAACGGCAGCGCGGCCTGGGTGACGCGGACGACGCCGATGGCGTTGGTGTCGAACTCCGTGAGCGCGGTCGCGCCGGTGAGCCCGTCGACGCCGATGCGGCCATCCCAGATGCCGGCGTTGTTGACGAGGACGTCGAGACGGCCGTCGCGTTCCTCGATCACACGCATGGTGGTCTCCACTGACGCGTCGTGGTGACGTCGATCTGCACGAACCGGGCGCCGAGTTCGGCCGCGGCCGCCTCTCCTCGCTCGATGCTGCGCACCCCGATGTAGACGGTATGCCCCTGCTCGATCAGTCGGCGGGCGGTCTCGGAGCCGAGTCCCTTGTTGGCTCCGGTGATGAGGGTCACGGTCATGTCTGGTGCTCCCTTAGTTATTGACTAACTCGTTACAGATAATTGTTCCACCAGACGCGACACCGTGGAAGAGCCCTCATGATCCTGGGAGTGAGAGGACCAGGAACGCACCCCGAGCCCCACCTACGCGCCTGCTCATGACCGATGACGCCAACCTGCTCGGCGAATGCCTGCGCGCCCGTCGAGAACTGGTCACGCCCGAGCAGGCAGGTCTTCCGGCCAGCGGAAACCGTCGCGTCCCGGGTATGCGCCGCGAAGAGGTCGCGCTCCTAACCGGCATCAGCGCCGACTACTACCTGCGTCTCGAACGGGGCCGCGACCGCAACCACTCAGCCCAGGTTCTGGAAGCGCTCGCACGTGTGCTCCACCTGGACGACGCTGCCGCGGACTACCTGCTCGGCCTCGTCGCCGCTCGTCCAAATCGTGCCCGCCGCCGGCCCCGGCGGGAGTATGTCCCGCAGGGCATCTAGAAGCTACTGATCACCGTGCAGCTGCCCGCCTTCATCGAAGGCCGCTACTTCGACGTCCTCGCCAGCAATTCCCTCACGAGAGGTGGTGCGTTGATCGGTTGAGACCGCCAGCTGCCCGGCACCGCCCACGCGAGACGGGTTTGGTCGGCTACCTACTGAGCAGCGCAGGGATCAACACGGCGGCGTCGGGCGTGCCCCATCCGGTCGCATAGTCCCATCCGGGGCCCGCCTCATAGTAGAGGTTGCCGCCAATCGTGACGTCGCGGAACGCCTGTGGGCTCGCCGAGCGGCTGCCCAGCGCGTAGAGCGCCGGATTGAGGAAGCCGAGCGGCGGCCGGCCGCTGTTGGTGGCGCTCTGATCTGCCAGGGCGATCAGTCCCGCCCACAGGGGCGCTGCCGCGCTCGTGCCCCCGACGATCTGCCAACCGGAGAAGTAGATGAGGTAGCCGGTCAGCGGATCGGCATCCGCCGCCACATCGGGCACCTGGCGCATGCCATCGCTTGCGCTGTTAGCCACCCCAGGACCATTCTGCCAGGCCGGACGCGCGTAGAACCGGCTCAGCCCCCCGCCGCTGCCGGCGCCCTCCAACGGACCCTCCCAGCCGGCTTCACGCGCGTAGCCACCGTTGCTCGCCAGGAAGAGGGTGGTACCGCCGACGGCGGTGACA
The DNA here is from genome assembly GCA_964416775.1 of uncultured Ktedonobacterales bacterium. Taxonomy (GTDB): domain Bacteria; phylum Chloroflexota; class Ktedonobacteria; order Ktedonobacterales; family JADMIN01; genus CAYQFU01. Next base: position 14,038 of record CAYQFU010000135.1, on the reverse strand, counting down.
TACGGACTGGAGGCGGGCAGATCAACCGAGAGCGTGTTGTCCTGACAGCCGTAGGCGCCACTGTCGCCGCTGGCCACCAGCACCGAGACGCCTTCGGCGTTAGCTTGCTTGAAGAAGTTGTCGAGCGAGTTGACAAAGCTTCGCCCCTCAGCTCCGGTCGTTTGTGCCTCGCAGGCCCCCAAGCTGATGCTGATGATCTGCGCGCGGTGATCCGCCACCATCCGGCCGAAGGTCTGCGCGAGCTGTGAGAGCTCCTGACCCCCCTCATAGGCGAGGATGTGCGTGCGTGGCGCGATAGCCTGAAGCACCTCGATGTCCAGCGTTGCCTCTGGGCTTTTGCCGCTGGGGCCGTTGCCGACCGTCACGACGCCGACCGGTGGCGCGGTGATGCCGAAGGCGTGGTCGTACGACGTGATATCGGACATTCTGAAGGAGTCGATCTCCGCCAGCGCGATCGTCTGGCCGACGCCAGTCAAACCCTGCGCCTGCAGCGGCCCCACATCATACACATGGGCGAGGTCGGCGGGCTCCAGGCCGCCTTCTGCCGGTCCCTGCCCAGCCCGCGACGCAAGCAGCGGCCGTGTCACCGGGATGCGGCGGCTGTCCAGCCCGAGCACACCGCTGATCAATCCAGACAGCGCGGCCGGGATGTGTGGTGCCGCGCGCGGCGCGTAGTACTGCTCGCCGTCGGCAGTCCTATACCAATCGAGCTGAACACCAAAGAGTTGCTCGACGCTGGCGGCTGTGCCGCGTGCCAGGAGCAGCGACGTCGATTCCGGCGGCCGCTCTACCAGCAGTCCTGCCGCGCGCAGGACCGCTGCCAGCTGCGCCTCGCTCATGGGAGACGGCCCAAAACGCGCGTCAAACTCGGCCGGCGTGAGAAAGTGATGATACTGCGTCGAGCGCGGGTCAGTCAGTGCCGCCAGTAGCGTATCCAGCCCGCTCTGATGCTGGGCGCGCTGCACCAGCGCGATCTCAATGGGCATCTGCGGCGGGAGCGGAGCCAGTCGAACGGGCAAGTGCGTGGCCTGCGCCGGCGCTGGTACGGGTTGCTGGATGGGCACTGGCGCGGCGCGTGTCGCGGTGCTCGCCAGTGCGATAAACAGCGTTACAGCCACGCCCAATACTCTGGTCTTGGTCATCAGGTCCACCCCACGCTATTGACGAGCTGGTCATACGCCTGGTCTGGCACGCCGCTCGGATCGGAGCTGTTCGGGTCGAGTGGACTGAGTGCCGCGAAGACCATCCCGACGTTACCCTGGACGCTCGCCATGACTTCCAGGTAGACCTGCGTCGAGGGCGCATTGGGATCGCTGCTGTCCGCCGAGTACGCTTCCCCCGCGCCCGGCACGTAGCCGATCTCCGCGCCCAGAATCGGTCCGGCATCTTGAACGCCGGAATAGTCGTTCGGATCGAGCAGCTGCTGCGCCGCACGGTAGACCAGCTGGCCGGCGGTAACGCCGGGGGTGACGGTGGTGCTTGCCACCTGGACCGAGACCTGCCCGAGCTGCGTCTGCGCCACGAGCACCACATCCTGGCGTGAGGATGAGTCCACCGACCAGGGATCGAAATAGGTCAGCCGCGCGTGAGCCAGCGAGATGGTGTGCGGCGTCGTCTTCGCGCGCTGCGGTGGCGGGCAGGCGTGCGTACATGGAGTGGGCGTCGTACCCGCACTGGGCAGCGGGCCCGGGATGCAGGCCGTCGCTCCGCCAGCCAGCAGCAGCAGCGTGATGATGACGCATGCGCGCGCCAAACGGCTACTCATGGGAGTTCTCCGGGTTGGGGGGGACCTGATCCTGGTTAGGCACGTCGGCGTGAGCGTCGGACGGCGGCGCGGGGGGCGTCGCTGAGGGCGGAGCCACGGGCCCGGGCGCGGTGCCGGACCTTCCGGCGGCAGCCTGCAGGCCGTCGTGGACGAGCAGGCGCACGAGGAGCAGCAGGACCAAGGCCGCCACGCCATACCAGACGAGCGCCATGATCTGGCCACCGAGCAGGTTGTAGCCCAGGCTGGGCACGACCTGGCCGAGTCCACCGATCAGCGGGGCTACGCCAGGCGTAGCGAGCCAGCCCAGTCCGCGTGCCTCGGCCCGGCTGCCGCGCTGGACCCAGAAGGCAGCACAGATCAGTCCGGTGGTCGCCGCGTCCAGCAACGGCACGAACAGCGCGATACGCAGCACGGGCAGCACCCAGGTGGTGGCCGAGCCACATTGTTGGAACGGTCCTAGGATCAGCAACCACGAGTAAATGATGCTCTGCGCGGCAGCAAAACCGAGACCTGAGGCAGCGCCGAAGACAAGCCCATCCAGCACGTGATGGAAGCGCGGCCGTGTCACATACAGCACCGTGGGTCCCACGAGCATGAGCGCCTGTGCGACGAGCGGCAGTACGACGCCGGTCAACAGGACGTAGCCGGGCGACACGCCAAAGCCGAGGCGCCGCTGGCTCAGGATCACGCGGAAAGCGCCGACACTCAGCAGCGCGCCGAGCACGGCTCCCGCCACAAACGTGGCGAGGAGCACGGGGAGAGGCTCGTCCGCGTAGACGGTGGCGACAACGAAATACGCGAGGTAGAGCAGCGGCAGGAGCAGTGCGCCCAGCACAATTGCCAGCGGGACGAGGCGTCCCAGCCCAATCAGCAGGACCACCAGCGCGCCCATCAGCAGGAGCCAGCGCACCTGCAGCACCTGGCGCGGGGTGAGCCGAGGAAACAGAGTCGTCGCAACACTCGGGTGCAGCACGTGCTCGGTGGGATGCGCGGCGTACGCATCCAGCCGCCGTCCGCTGGTGCCGGATGCCGCTCCCGCTAGGGAGGCGCCACAGTGGACGCAGAAGACTCCATCCGGCGTTTCACGGCCACAGTGCGGGCAGTGCATGGTTCCGTGCTCCTTGGCCCCTCACGTCAGCGCTCCAAGCGTGGCCGCCCCCGTATCATTGTAAGTGTGACATAAACACCCACACAGGTCCACACACAAACTCTGACGTTGCCCTGGACAGCCACGTACATCCGCCCTGACAGCACGGTCACCTCGAGCAGCGCCGCCAGATGGTATGGACATGCTGGTCATGTCAGGGCGGTCTCTATGGGCGGCGCCTCCATCGACGTTCTGATCGCGCACCGCTCCGCGTCGGGTCAGTCCTGTCGTGCAGTGCTCCCATCAGTACCGCCTGTGCCGCGCGTGTCAGGCAGCGCTGTGCTGATCTCTAGTGATGGGTGTGTGGCGATAATAATGCCGTACGCTGGGTGACCCTGCGGAGCCAGGAAAACTCGCCTCAGTCTTGTGCAACCCTCCTCCCAAAGTCGTACGCTGAACGCTGGATGGCCTGCGCGGTGCCCGGTACACAAGAATAGTAAAGTCGTACTCCAGCCATGTGCTCCATGCGATGGTGTCCAGGCTCACCTCCGAACGGGCTTCAGAGCCAAGGTCAGCGCCGCAAGCGGAGCACACCGCCGGCGG
>CAYQFU010000135.1:3553-10483 GCA_964416775.1 uncultured Ktedonobacterales bacterium | reverse complement strand
CGGTGGAGCTGATTGGAGCGCCGCAACGGGTGCTCGCACGCCAGTGCCATCCTGACGCTGGCGGCGATCCGGCACGGGGCGCACAGTTGCTGGGGGCAACGGACGCCCTGACCCAGGCGACTGGCGCGACGCTCGGGGCGGCGCAGCGTGTGGCGGCCGATCGGATTGTGGCGTGGCTGCGCGAGCGGCTCGCGCAGGAAGACTTAGCAGTGGCATATCGGGAGGGACGGGCTCTGTCCTTCAAGGCAGTGGCCGCCCTTGCCCTGATGCTGTACGGACCATCGAGACATACGATGAGGAGGCCCCTCGACCTGGAGGGCCTCCTCATCGCATCAACGATGCGCCGATATCAGCAGTTGTTCTTGTACTGGTCTACGGTGACAAAGCCCTGCGCCGCGGCCAGCGTGTGGTTGAAGCACGCGCCGGAGGCGTCGCTGTAGACGTAATTCTCCGTCGTCTCGCCGTTGGCGGCGACGTTTTGCCCGGTCGTCAGGTTGCGCATGAGCAACGCCTGGCCGTGGATAGAATCCGTGAGCGAGCTGCTCCATATCGTCGCGCCATTCACCTGCGTAGTTGTCGTCTGGTGCAGCGTCTGATCAATCGTGGCGGGCAGGACGAAGTCATCCCCCGTCTGCTGCCGCGGAATCTGGAACGCGGAGGTCATCCCTATCGGGTATGAGAGCGTCTGCGTCGTAACCGTCGTTCCCGCAGGCCCGCTGGTGGTGGTGGTCGTTGTGATATCCTCGGTCCCGCTCAGATTCTCCAGGAAGTTGACCAGATTGAGCACCTGCTTGTTGGTGAACGCCATCGTTTGCTGGATGGTCGTCGTCGTGACGGATCCAGAGGCATCCTTCACGGAGCCGGTCACGGTGTAGCCGCGGCTGGCCTGCGTGTTGAACGTCGCGCTCTTTTGGTTCGCGTTCTGGTTGACCGTCTCGGTGGCCTGCGACGCAATCGTGTTCGTCGCCACCGCGCCCGAGGTGGGAGAGCCATCAGCGGTCTGATAGAGCAGTAGATCGGCGTCAGTCAGCCAAAAGCTGCGGTTGTTGGCCACCTGGATGCTGATGGTGTGCGGATGGCCATCCGAGAGCATGCCGGCGAACGGTGTCAGATCAACGGCGTAGGCAGGGATATTGAAGGCGTTGACGCCCGGGATCGGCCGCCACAGATATGGATTTACGCCGCCGGTGTAGATGATCGGGAACGGCCAAGCCACGCCCGCCATCTGGCCATCTACGAGCACCTGGATCTCGCGGAACGCCGTGCCCCCGCAGAGGCCGTTGGCCGAGGCATAGGCATCCGGCTGGTTGCCGTACCAGAACTCATCGCAGCTATGCCCTGTGGTATAGACCTCGAGGTAGGCCCGTGTCAGATTCTCCGGCAGCGTGAACGTGGCGCTCGCTTGGGCGGACGGATGATCCAGGTAGTACCAGCCTTCACCTGTGGCCGAAGCCGAGATCGGCAGGACCTGATCAGGATGGGTAGCGGCGGGATACGTTGCGCTCGTCTCGTAGAACGTCAGTGTTGCCGTCACCTCAATGTCGCTGGTGTAGGTGCTGTTCACCACGTTCGGCACCTGCGCGACCACTGTCTGTGGCTGCGAGAAGTCCGTGCTGTATTCGGTGACATCTTTCGCTACATGCCAGGAGGTGTCGCCGACGTGTGTCGGCTCCGGCGTGCTGGTGCGCAGAATCTCCACCCCACCGATCCACAGCGCGCCGATGCGGTCATACTGGCGGCCTGCGGTGACCGTCCCATTCCAGTCGAGAACCACTTTGGACCACGGTCCGGGGCAGTTGGCCGGCGGGGTATAGCTGCCGACGAACGGCGCGCCGTAGGAGAAGGCAAACGTATGGGCGACGACCGTCACCGCGCACGAAGGAGTGTTAGGCCGGCTCACCGGAGGCGCGGCTGTCACTGGATTCTGGTAGCCATTCTCGGCTCCGGCCGTAGGCGCCAGCGCGTGGCCGAGGAAGAGGCTCGCGGCAAGCAAAGGCAGGGCAGCGAGGGGAATCCAGATGCGCTTGTTCATTCCAGTCCCTTTCTTGAGGTGTCGCGGCCCACAGAGCATCATGGCGCTGCGCGGTCCCGACTCCCTGCCTGCTCGGGGCTGTGTCTACGCCATCTGGCAAGCCGCGGCATCACAATGTCGTGCCACGACACTGTTAAGCAGGATGAGTATACCAGAGGCGAGCTACCGCGTAAAGGGACCTGGGTGTGCGCCAGCGTTTTGCGGAGAGCTCCTGGCCGCAGTTGCGCCAGGGGTGGGTGGCGGCGGGGACGCGCGGGTCGGGAGGGGGCGGCGCAGATGGCCGGGGAGGGGAGGGAGGAGCGGCGCACGGGGCGGCAACGGGGGAGCGCCACGCGGATCTGCCGCAGGGTATTCGGACTCAATCGCTTGCGGGTGAGAACTGGCGGGGCCCCGGTGTGGCCCTGGGGCCTCGCCATTGCGGAACAGTATTATCGAGGCACAGCGCGGTTGCAACCGCCGGCTTCCCTACTCCACCGTCACCGACTTCGCCAGGTTGCGCGGCTGGTCCACGTTGCAGCCACGCACCACCGCCGCGTGATACGCCAGCAGCTGCAGCGGCAGCACCGTCAGCAGCGGCGAGAGCAGCTCCGTCACCGCCGGCACGTAGAACACCTCGTCCGCGTGCCGCCGTATGCCCGTATCTCCCTCTGTCGCCACCGCCACCACACGCGCATCGCGTGCACGCACTTCCTGAATGTTGCTGATGACCTTGTCGTACGTCCTGCTCGCCGTCGCGATGGCCAGCAGCGGCGTATCCGGATCGAGCAGCGCGATGGGTCCGTGTTTCAGCTCACCCGCTGGATACCCTTCGGCATGGATGTACGACACCTCCTTCAGCTTCAGCGCCCCTTCGAGTGCAATGGGATAGCCCACTCCGCGCCCGATGAACATGAAACTGTGGCAGGTCGCCAGCTTGCGTGCCGCCGCCACGATGGGATCGTCCTCGCCTCCCGCGCGCTCCAGCACGCCCTGCATCAGATTTGGCACCGCCAGCAGCGCGGCCAGTGTCTCCTGCGCCTCCGCCTCCGCCAGCGTCCCGCGCAGGCGCCCCAGGTGCAGCCCCAGCAGGTAGAGCACGGTCAGCATCGTGACGAATGATTTGGTCGCCACCACACAGATTTCCGGCCCCGCCTGCAGGTACAGCACCGCGTCCGCCACGCGCGTGATGGCGCTGCCCACCGCGTTGGTAATCGCGATCACCGGCGCCCCGCCTGCCTTCGCCTGCCGGGTGGCGGCCAACGTGTCGGCCGTCTCCCCACTCTGGGTGATGGCGATGCAGAGCACATCTGGATCCACGATCGGATCGGCGTAGCGATACTCCGACGCGATGTGGATCTCCACCGGCACCCTCGCCCATTGCTCGATTGCGTACTTGCCGACGAGCGCCGCATAGGCCGAGCTGCCGCACGCCAGGATCACCACCCGCCGCGCGCGCTCCAGCGCACCGCTCGCCCGCAGACCGTCCAGCTCCGGCAGTCGCAGCTCGTGGCGACCTGGCCGCTCGATCACCCGGCCCAGCATCGCTCGCCGTACGGCGTCCGGCTGCTCATGAATCTCCTTGAGCATGAAGTGCGGATAGCCGCCCTTCTCCGCCGCCTCCGCGTCCCACTCCACGTGGAGGGGCTCGCGGTGCACCGGCCGGCCCGCCAGATCGGTGATCGTGACGCCCTCCGGTACCAGCCGCACCACCTCCCCGTCGTCCAGCGTCACCACCCGTCGCGTGTGCTTCAGGATGGCTGGGATGTCCGATGCCAGGAACTGTTCCCCTTCGCCCAGCCCCACGATCAGTGGCACGTTGCAGCGCGCCCCGATGATCGTCGCCGGGTGCATGCGGCTCACCACGCCAATGGCGTACGACCCCGTCACACGCCCTAGCGCCAGGCGCACCGCCTTGAACAGGTCGCCGTCGCTCGTCTTCAGCTGCTCCTCGATCAGGTGCGCCAGCACCTCGGTGTCCGTCTCGGAGCGGAATGTGTGTCCCCGCGCCAGCAGCATGTCGCGCAGCTCGGCGTAATTCTCGATGATGCCGTTGTGGATCACCGAGATATCCCCCAGGCAATCCGCGTGGGGGTGCGCGTTTTCGTCGTTCGGACGTCCGTGCGTCGCCCACCGCGTGTGGCCGATGCCCATCGTGCCGGCCGGCTCGGCCAGCGCCACGGCCGCCCGCAGATTGGTCAGCTTGCCGGCTCGCTTTGTCACCTGCAGCGCGCCCTCGGCCGAGAGCACCGCGATGCCCGCGGAATCATATCCGCGATATTCGAGCCGCTGCAGTCCGTCGAGGAGGATCGGGGTGGCGTTCTGGGGTCCCACGTACCCCACGATGCCGCACATGAGACAGCAATCTCCTTATGTCGCCGCCATCGGTCGCGCCTCTGTCCCGGCAGTCACCCGCCGGATTTGCTCGCGACCTTCACAGGGGATGGCGTTGCCCGCCCTGGAGGCATCCGCTGACGATTCGATGAGCCTCCGACCTCGTCAACTGGGGCCCCTCCTTACGTCCCAGTCCGTGCGCTACTCAGCCTGTCCTAACGATCCATGTGCTACGACGAGCCGCGTGCTCGCGCGGCAACAGCGCCATTGTAGCATTCCGCGCAACACCGTACGGGAGAACATCTGGTTGAGGGTACAAGCCCATCCTGTGCCACCGCATGTCGCGTTGAACCGTTCTGCCCCTGGGACCATCAGGCCGTCGCGCCGCGATGCCGCCTTCGGCCAATGATCGAGGATTCTTCTCCCACTGGACGGCCAGTCGGTATTGCATTTACTGTTCGCTCGTGGTATGCTCGCCCCCGTCCGAGATGTCGAGCATATACTCAGGCTAGGGGTCCTGAGTACTAGCACGCGTTGCGCTGCAACACGGCGGCGGGCGCCGCGGAGAGGAGAGCAGGCTATGGAGGGGTCGAGCGAAGGCACGACCAGATCCGGTGGGCCAATCGGCCCGAGCGGGTCAGCCGGCTCTGACGGAGCGACCAGTTACGGAGCGACCAGTCCTAGCGACGGTGAAGATCATACGCCCCCCACAACCCCCACGACCCCTACGAGCACCTGGAACAATCCCCCCGATCTCAGGCAGCGCTCGGGCGCCCCGCGCTACGACACTCAGGATCTCGTGCGCATGCTCGGCGTCCCCGCGAATGTGATCTGGGGGTGGGAGCAGAGCCTCGGCATTCCCCGCCCCATGCGCGTGGCCGACGAGCATGGCGGCCCCGTCCGCCGCTACTCCGACCGCGATGTGCTGGCTGTCCTCTGGCTGCGCGACCAGATTCGCGCCGGTGCCGCGCCTCTCGAAGCCGCGCGCCGCCTGTTCCTGGCTCAGCAGCCAGGCGGCCTCCAGCAGGCTGACCAGCCTTTCGCCTCTCCCGCCACAGCAGCCACCTCCGGCCCACTCTCGCGCGGCCCCACCAGCGGCGGCTTTCGCTCACCCGCGCCGCCCTCGCTCCGCGACGCATCACCCGCCACCGGCTCCATTGGCCTGGGCAGCGCCACCTCCGGCCCTCTCAATCGCTTCCAGACCGTGGGCCCTACGTCCGGCCCACTCAGCCGCGGCCAGAATATGGCCCCGACCTCCGGCCCACTCGGCCTGGGCCAGGCCATCGCTCCGGTCTCTGGCCCCATGCGCGGGCCGGGCACGCAGGCCTTTCCGCCTGGTGTGTCGCTTCCACCTCAACAGTCCGGGGTCTGGTCCCAGCCGCAGCAGTCCGGCGTCTGGTCTCAGCCACAGCAGTCCGGTGTCTGGCCCCAGCCGCAGGTGGGCGCACCCACCGGCGCCGTCCGCCAGTCCCAATACCTTCATGGCACCGGCGGCCTGCGCATGCTCCAGACCGCGCTCCTCCGCGCCTGCGCCGCCCTCGACGTGTCCGAGTGTCGCTCCTTGCTGGATGAAGCCGTCAGAGAATATCCCGTCGAGACCGTGTGCACGCGCCTCCTCGGGCCTGTGGTGGTCCGCGCGGCCGAGATGGCCATCGCCGGTCAGCTCTCCCAGGTGGGCGAGCGCCTCGCCCAGGTGACTGTACGTGACCGCCTTGCCGCGCTGCTCGACGAGCTTGGCGCGCCCGCCACGGCCCCCATAGCGCTGTTGGCCTGCGCTCCCGGCGACTATCATGAGATCGGTCCTCTCACGCTCGCCGTCCTTTGGCGCCGCGCTGGCCTGCGCACTATCTATCTGGGACCCGACATCACACAGTCCGCCCTCATCGCCGAGTCTCGCGCTCGCCGGCCCTTCCTGATCTGCCTTTCAGCCGCCACTGAAGCCGGAGCCCGTGCCATCGCGCAGATGGCCGGCGCCATTGCCCGGCTCGACCCTCCCCGCCCAATCGTCGGCTACGGCGGCGCCGCCTTCGTGCGCACGCCGCAGTGGCAGGCGCGCATCCACGACGCCTACTTCCTCGGCGTGGACGCCACCACCGCCACACGTCACGTCCTCCAGCTGCTTGCCGACGGCCCCATCGCCCCACGCTGATCTATCCCGCCGCACCTGCCTCAACACCGATCCCTCCCGCCCGGTACGCAGGAGCGCATGGCTTTGCGCTCGCTCGGCGGAAGCTCGTCGTTGGCTGGGGTGATCGGCTGGGGAGGTCGCGCTTTTCGCCGCCCGGCCAACCCCGCCCGGTACGCAGGAGCGTGTCGCTATCCGCCCGCCCGCCCACCCGCCGAACGACCGGCCGGTGCGTAGGGGCGCATGGAAATGCGCCCGCCCGCCAGGATTTGCGCCCGCCCGCATGGCGCCGCTACACCTCTGCAACTGGAGCCGATACCAGCCTCACTTCTCACCTCGGCCGCCATATCGCCGCGCCACACCTATCGCTCCATCTCTACGTCCGGCGCACTGGAAGGATCACCGATCACAAGCGGCTCCGTTCTCGTCCGTAGGGGCGTCCGGTGGACGCCCGCTCGCGTCC
>CAYQFU010000135.1:0-3453 GCA_964416775.1 uncultured Ktedonobacterales bacterium | reverse complement strand
CCATCGCACATCCACCTGCGCGCAGCGCAACCCTCCATCCAGTGCCAGCGCGTATCCGGCGTCATTCGACGCCTTCCCACTCCGTCCCGGCCGCGTCCACTCCTCCCTGCAGCATCCGGCGATAGCTGTCGTAGCGCTCCCGGTCCAGCTGCCCCGCGCGCAGTGCCGCGCGCACGCCGCACTGCGGCTCGTGCAGGTGCGTACAGTCCGAAAGGTGGCAGGCCGCCAGGTGTGCCCGGAACTCGGGGAAGCACCAATCCAACCGGCTCATCGCCGCCCCACTCACTCCCAGCGCCCGGATGCCTGCCGTGTCGGCGATATAGCCGCCGCCCGGCCCTTGCAGCGGCACCAGCCGCGTGCCGGTCGTCGTGTGCCGTCCCTTATGCGTGGACCCGCTCACCTCGCTCACCCGCTGCCCCAGGTCGGGCTCCAGCGCGTTCAGCAAGCTCGACTTGCCCACGCCTGATGGTCCAAGCAGCCCCGACGTTCTCCCTGCCAGCCGCGCACGCAGCTCCTCCAGCCCGATGCCCAGCTCCGCGCTGGTCTCCAGCACGGGGTATCCGATCCCGCGATAGACCTCCAGCCGCTCGACCAGCCAGGGCTCGATGTCCAGGTCTACCTTGTTCATGCAGATGACCGCCGGCACCTCCTGCGACTCCGCCAGCACGAGGAAGCGGTCCAACAGCCGCAGGTGCGGCTCTGGCTCGCGCACGGCAAAGACCGCGATCATCTGGTCCAGCCCGGCCACCGTCGTCAGCGCGCCCTGCCCAGGCTGCGGGTCGCCGCGGGTGAAGGCGCCGCCCGCGCGGGCCACCACCTCCTCGATCACCCCTGTCGTGGCGCCCGTGGGCAGCACGCGCACCCGGTCGCCCACGGCCACCGGGTCGTGCTCTTTGACGCGCACCTTTTGCACGCTCTTGCGCCCGCTGTGGCTCGTCGGATACACCAGCTGCTTGCGCAGCCGCCCGCGAATCGTGCAGGTCAATGTGCCGAGCGGCGTCTCCACCCGATACTGGCCGCGGCTGCCGTCCACGATCAGCCCCTCGGCCAGATCGGCGGATGCGCCAGTGGAGAGGGTGTCGTCGTGCGTGGAGAAAGCATGTTCGTTGCTCAAAGCGGATAGCTCCTACGGCAAACGCCGTGCATCGTGTGCAGACGGGCCCGTGCGCGATGCGACATGCGACGGGCACACAAAACGCCGGTTGGGTCAATGCCCACCGGCGAGCCTGCGACGATCAGCGTTTCGGAGTCATCCGCGCCAGAGCGGGAGCGCTACACTCGCGTCAGAATGCGGAGGAGAGGGCGATGCTGATCGCGCGGCACGCGTGGGAACACACTCGTTCCGTTCCACACTGCCTCATTCATCGTCCGCCTCCTTCTGCGCCGCGCCAGGCCAAGCGGCCCGCGCCGTGAGCCTCCCTACGAGGGTGAGGGATGCGCCGGCTCATCCACCGTGTGCGAGCCGACGCAGCAAAGCATACCCTCCCGCTCCACCGAAGTCAATACCCCGCGGTCGCTCGCCCAGGGTCTTTTCATGCGACAACGGGTGAGTTAGACGAGGCGGCATGAACACGACAGAGCGGCGCGATCACGCGCATGACGGATCGCTGCGGGCGGCGTTGGAGGCGGTGCCGGATGTGTGGTGTGGGCAAGTCAAGTCAAGGTGCATCCACTTGACGGGATGCTCGCCTTGCGAAGACGTACGCGGTGGAGACGTGTGATGGGTTAGGTGGGGTCGAGACATCAGTAGTTGGAAGCGAGCCATCAGGCATGCCACAAGATGCCACAACATTCGCACTGGCGGCGGTGATGGGGTCCTCGGGAGTGGCTGGCATTGGGTGGTCCGGCGATGGTGATGGAGAAGGGGATACGGCGTCCGCTGAAGTGCCAGTTGAGGCGTCCGTGGAGGCGTCCGCTGTAGTGTCAGTTGAGGCGTCCGCTGAGGCGTCCGTGGCGGCGGCGGACGGGCGGTCGAAGAGGCCTTCGAGGCGAGCGGTAGTGCGGACGAGGGTGGCGGCGAGGGAGAGCAGGCGGGCGCGATGGGCGCGGTAGGGTCTCCGCGCTCCCTGCCCGCTCGCCGCGGCGAGCGGGAGGGGGAGGGGGACCGCAGGCTCGGGGGCGCCGTGGGTGGCGGCAGGGGAGGCAAGGGCGGCGTAGTAGTCGTCTTCGCGCTGACATTCGGTGTGGTAGGCATCCCAGGTGGCGGCGAGGATCTGGAACTGAGCTTCGACGGCGCGCATGCGGACCAGGGCGAGGGAGGCGTGCTCGTCGGCGGCGAGCAGCTGCTGGACGGCGCGCACGTGGCGGGTGACGGTCTGGCGGTCGAGGTGGAGCTGCTGGGCGATGGCGGAATAGCTGGCGCCGGAGCAGAAGAGATGCCAGATGCGGTCGCGCAGAGGCATCTCAGCCTCGGTGGGGTCGGGCTCGGCGGGGTCGGCAAGGGGAGGCATGGTAGCGGATGGGATATCGTCGGAGGGCTGATGAGGTTGGGATGCGGAGTCAGTGGACAGGTGGGTGGACGCGAAAGCATCATCGCCATCGTCGTGGTGATGGTTATCGTCATAGGCGAGGGTAGTGGCGGGGCTGGGGAAGTTGGGCAAGGGAAGCGGTCTAGCGGGCATGCCACAATCTGCCACAGGATCCGCGGATGGGGCGTCCAGGGTGGGGGTGACGAGGGTTTGGAGCATGACGGAGCGTCCTCTCTCTGGCTCGGGGCTGGCAGCGCGAGCGATGGTACGGCCTGGGATCAAGTATAGATCGGGCGTTCTAGGGACGTCGAGAGCGAGGGGAGGGCGGGCATGAAGGTGGTGGCGCGGGATGGCCGGACGAGGGCGGGCGGGTGTGAGCGCGAGGTGGTAGGGGGGAGGGGGCGAAGTGACACAGAGGATTGGCCACAGCTTTGCACACCCACGCCTAGTCTCCGCAGGCGACCCTCCTCGGCCTGCGACGCACCCCCGCGCTCAGGACGCTCGCCGAGGGGCTGGTGGTCGTCGGGGCCACGCCGGCGGCGCTCCTGCTCTCTGCGGCCTAATGCGGCCGATTGTTGGCAGCGCTTCGGCGATCCGCTGGTCGTCGCGCAGGGGCAGGCGCTGCCGCCCTGGGATCGCCAGGCGTACGGGGTGCTGGGCGCGCTCAGCCTGATGTGGCGCAGCCTCACCGCGCATGCCTGGCTGTTGTCGTCGTACGATGCGCGCGCGTGGCTGGACAGCGCGCCGGTGCTGCGCTTCGCGCTGATCACGCTGGTGGCCACGCTCAAGCGCCACATGCCGGTGGCGTAGACGCTGCTGATGCTGGTGTTGCTCTCCATGCGTATCGCCACCCCCGACGTGTGGTCCTCGGGGCATCCCGATCCCTTCGCGGCGGCGGGGCGCTCTGTGCTGCCGGCGGTGCCGGTGGTTCTGGTGCTGGGGCGCTGGGCGCGGCAGCGGCCGTGGTTGGAGGTGCTGGTGGTGG
>CAYQFU010000134.1:11469-16294 GCA_964416775.1 uncultured Ktedonobacterales bacterium | reverse complement strand
ACACGGTCGTTAAGCCCTCCAGCCCCGACGATACTGCAGGGGCAGCCCTGTGGGAAAATAGGACGTTGCCAGTCCCCCCGCGCACAGAGTTGGAACAAGCCCCCGAGGCAATTGCCTCGGGGGCTTCGTTTTATGCGCCTCTACCCGTTATGCGCCTCTACCCGTTATGCGCCTCTACCCGTTATGCGCCTCTACCCGCGACTATACTTCCATCACCACGGGCAGAATCATCGGACGGCGCTTGATGCGCTCGTACAGGAACTCGCCCAGCGTGTCGCGAATCTTGTTCTTCACGTAGGCCCAATCGGCCGCGCGCGCACGGCGGTCCTGGTGGTGCGTGGCAAAGGCCGAGAGCACGTGCGAGCGCGCGGCGTCCAGCAGGTCAGACGACTCGCGCTCGTAGACGAAGCCGCGCGAGATGATGTCCGGGGCGCCGGTAGGTGAGCCCGTCTCGCGGTCCACCGTCATGACGACGACGACGATACCGTCTCGCGCCAGCAGCTGCCGATCCCGCAGAACGATCTGGCCGACGTCGCCCACTCCCAGACCATCCACGAAGACGTTGCCGTAGGGAACGTGGTCCACCACCTGAATGCCCGCATGCGGTCCATCGGAGCGGATCTCGACGATGTCGCCATCCTCGGCGACGACCACGTTGCTCGCGGGCACCCCAATCTGGATGGCGAGCCTGGCGTGGTGGGCCAGCATGCGATACTCGCCGTGGACGGGCACGACGTGGCGCGGCCGCAGGAGCGCGAGCATCAGCTTGAGCTCTTCCTGGCTGCCATGCCCCGAGACGTGGACGTTCGCAATGCCCTGGTAGAGGACCTCGGCGCCCTGGCGCATGAGGTTGTTGATGTTGCGGTAGACGGCCTCCTCGTTGCCAGAGACAGGCGTGGAGGAGAGGATGACGGTATCGCCGCGCAGGATCTGGACGAGGCGGTGATCGCCGCTGGCCATCTTGGTGAGGGCGCTGGTCGGCTCGCCCTGACTGCCTGTGCACACGATGGCTACCTGGCGAGCGGGTAGGCGCGCGATGTCTTCGATGCGGACGAAGGTGCCCTCGGGCGCGCTCAGATAGCCCAGCTCGCGGGCCATCTGGACGTTGTTGACCATAGAGCGGCCGACGAGCGCGACTTTGCGGTTGTGAGCCACGGCGGCGTCCACCACCTGCTGCACACGCGAGATGAGCGAGGCGAAGGTGGCGACGAGGATGCGCCCAGGCGCACGCGCGAAGATCGTATCGAACGACTCGCCGATGACGCGCTCTGACGGAGTGTAGCCGGGAGAATCCACGCGCGTGGAGTCGCCAAGGAGCAGCAGCACGCCCTCATCGCCCAGGCGCGCCAGGGCGCCGATATCGGCGGGCCGCCCATCCACCGGAGTGTAGTCGAACTTGTAGTCGCCGGTGTGGACGATGGTGCCGACGGGGGTGCGCACGACGACGCCCACGGCGTCGGGGATGCTGTGGTTGACGCGGAAGAACTCGATGCGCAGCCGGCCCAGCTTGAGCTTCTCGTCGGGATCCACCACGCGCAAATCGGCACGTTCGAGCTGGCGATGCTCGCGCAGCTTGACGGAGATCAGGCCGTGCGTGAGGCGCGTAGCATAGACGGTGGGGAAGCCCAGCTCGGGCAGCAGATAGGGGAGGCCGCCGACGTGGTCCTCATGCCCATGGGTAATGACGATGCCGCGGATGCGGTCGCGCTTGTCGGCGAGGTAGGTGATGTCGGGAATGACGGCGTCTACGCCGAGCATATCATCTTCGGGGAACATCAAGCCGGCGTCAATCAAGATGATGTCGTCTTCGTACTCGACGACCATACAGTTCTTGCCGATCTCGCCGAGTCCACCCAGCGGAATCAATCGAACACTAGGATGCTTGGTACTGGCCAACCTGTGAATACCTCTCTTGTTAGGGTGAATGGCTCCGGGCGCGGAGGCGCGCATAGCTTCATCGAGCGCCGATCTGGCCGCGCCGCTGCGAGCGGGCGCTCTATACCGTCTTCCGCCACGGTGCCGGCGGAAAGGAGCGGGCGTGTTCGCCTCCACTGTATCACGTGGGGGGACACTGTACCAAAGGTTGTGACGGCGGGTGAGCGCGACTCGGCTCACTGCGCCCGCACGCGCGCATGAGCGATGGCCGCGTGCCGGTTATCAGCGCCAGGGCGAGCGGACGAGACGGGCACCGCCCAGACAGGAGCACACTATGCTCAAACCGCGGGGAGGGCCCTGCCCATCCTATTCGCTCGACCGCTGCCGGCTCGGCTGGGTCTTCGCCGTCGAAGACGCCGGGACGTCGGAGGGGTGGTACCAGCAGTCATGACATTTGTCGAGGAGGGTGGCGCCGGAGCCGCCACCTACCTCACGGGCGTACGCGGGCGCCGCCTCTGCCTCGTCGGCTGGAGTGTCTTCGATCTTCTGGGAGTAAAGCCGCCGGCCGTCGGAGGTCAGACAGCGGCCGGTCTCCAGCTCGAATTGCCAGCCATGGAGCGCGCAGGTGAGCACGCCGTCCTCGATGCTGGCGAAGCGCGTCAAATCGGCCTTGAGATGCGGGCAACGCCGCTGGATGCGGTAGCCGTGCGTCTCCCAGAGCTGTTGCTCGGGGTCTTTTTCGGCGTAGTAGCCTTCCAGATACTCGATGCGCTCGGGCGAAAGGCATTTGAAGAAATTGTAGATGTGCTCGTTGTAGGCGCCCTTGCGTTGCGCCTGGAAGCGACACGAGAGGAAGATCTCGTTGATCCAGTCCACCTTGTGGTGGACGATACAGTCTTCGACCAGCGGCGCGGGGATGTGGAAACGATACTCCCACTCCTCGCCCGACCACTCATACACTCGGCGCTCCTGGAAGTCAATGACGACCGCGGCGGTGTCGCAGTCCATGAGCAGGCGTCCGTTCACGCCGACGCTCGTCAGATCGGCCAGCGCCAGCAGTGGCTCGAACCACTCTTTCAACGACGCGAGGATGTCCACCTGCCCGCGAGGCCACGCGGCCGTTTCGGCGGCGATGACCGGTCGCTGGCGCTCCTGATAGGCGGTCAGGTAGACGCGCTTCTCCGTGAAGATGCGACGCACCTCATCATCCGGAAGCGGATGGCTGAGGGTGAAGCTGCCCGGCGTGAGGGTGGCGACGCTTCCCGGCACCATGAGCTGGCCGTTCGCCACACCGTGCTCGCGCAGGTAGTCGAGGAAGACGGTCTGATCGGGGAAGATATTGGTCGGGTCGCGGTCAACATCGTTCAGGTAGAAGAGGTCGTCGTCGAGGAAGCATGGCGGCCCAGCGGAGGGCACGACGAAGCTGGCGCCGCACTCCTGCACGTAGCGCAGCGCGCGCGCCATGCCGTTCTCGCGCTTCTTGCGTCCGAGCGCTGCGAGCATCTGAGGAGGGAACTGGTAGACCATGGGGTACCAGATGGCGCCCGAGAACTGGAGGAAGTGGGCGTCCAGCGCGCCAAAGGCGCGGATGCGCTCGAAATCGATGGGGCGGGAGTCGTTCTGGTCGTAGATGCGCGTCTCACCGTCGTCGATCAACAGGCCCGAGTCGCCCAGTGGCCCATCCACCGGCGCGACCATCGCCACGACGCTCAGGCGCAAGCCATCCACATCCATTGGCTCGCCGTTGCGCGTGCGCAGGAAGCGCGTGAAACCGAGGGCGCGCATCGCCTGCTCGAGGGCATCCACCGGGTAATCCGGCAGGATGACGGTGGTGTCCTTAGAGACATGGTCGCGCAGGAGCTGTGGATCAAAGTGGTCGTGGTGCAGATGCGAGACGTACAGATAGGTAGGTTGCGCAATAAGGTCGCGGTCGATGCGCTCGTTGCTGGGGAAGGGGAACCACGAAGCGTAATAGGCGGGATTAAACCAGGGATCGCTCAATATGCTGCCAAATCGCGTCTCCACATACATGCCAGCATGCCCGAGAAAGGTGATCTTCATATGTTTGTACTCCACACGTAAACTGGACATCATGGACATCGTCGCGCCGGTGCGGCCATGTCCCCAGGGCTGGCCGCGCCTCGTGGCTCTAGTCTACCACTCACCCGAGCATTCACGCAGCGCGGGGGGGCTTCTGGGTGTGATGGGCGAGCGTTCATATGTAAGAGATCATGCATGAAGCTTGCCGGGCCGCCGCCGCCGGTGTATACTCGTGGGAGTGTGCCGTGCGCAATCCCGTGCCCGAGAGTGTGCAGAAGATGAAAGTGGGCGCGCGCGAGCTGGACCTTGAGGGAGCGACGAACGTGAAGGTTATTCTGCTGCATGAGGTACCGGGACTGGGACAGCCCGGAGATGTTAAGGAAGTAGCCAATGGCTACGCGCGCAATTATCTGCTGCCGCGCCAGTTGGTGACGGCGGCAACGCCGGGCGCGCTGAAGAACCTGCAGGAGCGCGTCTCCGCGGCCAAGCGCCGGGTGGAGAAGCAAGAGGCGGAGCAGCGTGCGCTGGCGGAGCGGCTGGGCGCGGTGACGCTGACGTTCGCGGTGCACGTGGGCCGCGGGGACCGGCTCTACGGGTCGGTCACCAGCCAGAACATCGCCGATGCTCTGGCCGAGCAGGAAGGGCTGCGCATTGACCGCCGGACGATCCAACTGCCGGAGCCGCTGCGCCATCTCGGCACGTTCGAAGTGCCGGTACGCGTGGCATCCAAGGTGGAACCGAAGGTGACGGTGCGCGTCGTGTCGGACGCGGAAGCCGCCGCTCAGGGAGCTGCCGCAACCACCGTGAGCGAGTCGTAGCGCGCCCCAGCGCGCCATAGCTGGTCATAGCGACCGACGACGATGGCCCCGCCAGCCAACGCTGGCGGGGCCATTTCGCGTGCTCCTGTGCT
>CAYQFU010000134.1:6325-11369 GCA_964416775.1 uncultured Ktedonobacterales bacterium | reverse complement strand
GTGCTCCTGTGCTCGCGTGCCCAGCGCGGCAGGGACGTGCGAGACTCCCGGGCGTACCTGGCGTGGCAGCCATCTAGCCCAGCGGTGGCCATCTTGCTTCTGGATGCCGAGAGATTGGCATGCCGATTGCTGCCAAGAGGGTAGCAATCGACGCCGGGAGCTTGGCGCGCAGAGAGCGCTCCAACCGGCACGGTGTCCAACCAGTGCGCCCTGATACGGCGCAACAGAGGAGGTTGAGGCAGATGGCGAAGGGGATGTCAGAGGGCCAGGGCGCAACAACAGTCGTAGAAGCCGGCCGCAAGGGCGGCCAACGCGTCAAAGAGTTGTATGGTCCGAAGTTCTATGCGGAGATCGGCAAGAAGGGTGGCAAGGCCATCGCCGATGACCGTGGCTCGGACTATTACGCGACCATCGGCAAGAAGGGCGGCCAGGCCGTCCGGCAGCGCCACGGCTCCCTGTTCTTCTCGCAGATCGGCAAGAAAGGCGGCGAGGCTGTCAAGAGCAAGCACGGCGCCGACTATTATTCGCGCATCGGCAAGAAGGGCGGCGAAGCCCCTCGACGTGCCGACCGACACGCCGAATAGCGGATCAGCGCGGAGCCCCAGACTCCGCACGCGGTTCAGGCGGCCCAGACATGGTGATGCCCCCACACGACGCGCCCTCTCAGATCAAGAGGGCGCGCCGGTTCACATACAGAGCCGGCGGGACATGGCCTGACGCTCAGGCGTTAGCGGTGGCACGAATTTTCTCTATCCATGTGTTTGGCACAGAACATGCAATGCAATATTCTGGTTGTCAACACGGGTGTAAGGGAGGAACCACCGACATGTCCATGGACCTGAATCAGGCCACCCAGCAAGCTCAGCAGCAAGTACGCGTCGCGTCGCCGCAGCTGGTCGCGGCGAACCACATCCTGGCGCTGTCCTCGGCGGAGCTGCAGGCACTGATCAACAAGGAGGCAGCGGAGAACCCGGCGATCGAGGTCGAGGAGAATCCGATCTGCCAGCAGTGCGGGAGGCCCCTTCAGGGCCAAGTATGTCCCAATTGTCTCGCGCCACAGGCGCCACAGAGCGCCAATCCCGACCGCGACGGCTTCAGCGATGACGTCGCGCTGTGGCAGTATCCGACGTCGGGCAGCTCAGACGATGAGGACTTCGACCCGACGACGCGGGTGGCGGCGCAGGTGAGCCTGGCCGAGCACCTGATGCTCTCGTTGCAGGCGCAGCTGCCGCAGGAGGACGGCCCAATCGTCGAGTACCTGGTGGGCAATCTGGACGACGACGGCCGGCTGCGTTGCACCGTCGAGGAAGTGGTGGACCTCTTCGACGTGGACCCCGATCGCGTGGAGCGCGCGATCCGCCACTTGCAGGCGATGGAGCCGATTGGGGTGGGCGCGCGTAACCTGCGCGAATGTCTCCTCATCCAGCTGAACTATATCGAGCAGGCTGGACTCTACCAACCCTTCGCCCGTGAGATCATCAGCCGATTTCTGCCCCAGCTGAGCGAACACAAGTATGGACAGATTGCCGCGGCGCTCGGCACGACCACCGAAACGGTGCACCAGGTCAGCGACTTCATCAAGAAGAACCTCAATCCCTTCCCGGCGCGCGGATATCTCGGATCCAACCTCTCCAGTGGCGGCGAGCAGGCCAGCCACGTGTTGCCGGATGTGATCATCAGCCGCAAGGTCCTTCCTGGAGGACAGCACGCGTTCGAGGTGGAGGTGGTCGAGTCGAAGCGGTTCTATTTGCGGCTGAGCCAGTCGTACTCGCAGCTCTACGCGGACGTGAGCAGCCGCCACTCGGCGCTCTCAGAGGATGACCGGCGCCACATCCAGCAGTACGTGTCGCGGGCGAAGCTCTTCATCGCCAACATCAACCAGCGGCGCCAAACGCTTTCGCGCATCACCAAGTGTCTGGTCGACTTGCAGCGTGACTTCCTCGACGAGGGCATCCGGCACCTGCGGCCGCTGACGCGGGCGCGCGTGGCGGCGGAGCTGGGCATGCACGAGTCGACGGTGAGCCGGGCGACGGCGGCCAAGTATGTGATGCTGCCGAGCGGTGAGGTGATCCCGTTCAGCCATTTCTTCGTCGCCAATTTGAGCATCAAGGATGTGATCAAGGATTTGATCAGTCGCGAAGCGACGCCGCTGACCGACCAGGAGCTGGCGAACACGCTCTGTGACCTGGGCATCAACGTGGCCCGGCGCACGGTGGCGAAATACCGCGAGCAACTGGGCATCCTGCCATCGTCGTTGCGCTAGGAAGTGGGGGTGCGCGCACACAGCATGGGGCGGCCTCTGGGCCGCCCTGTTTGTCTAGACGTGTGGTCCCGCGGGCGCGCACCTGAGGAGCGGCGCACACGCCTGTGATACACTAACGGGGGCCGTGCGGCCTTACCTCCTCGCCAATGCCATGACGATCAGCGCTGCACAGCGGCAAACACGCTCTCCGCGGACAGGCGCGCATTCAATTTCATCCAACGCAGGGAGACTCGTGAACGAACAGGGCCACGTAGACCAGACCAGTGACCAGCCGATCGCGTCCAATGGTGCGTTGACCGATACGGCGTCGCACATCAAAAACAATTGGTTGCGCATTCTGCACCGAGTCAACGAGAGTGCGATGGCGCACCTGGACCTGCGCCTGCTGCTGCGAGAGCTGCTTGGGCGCATCCGTGACGCGATGGAAGTCGACAACGCGGCGATCCTCCTCATGGATGACGACGGACGCCACCTGACCGTGTATGCGGCGCGCGGGCCCGAGGAGCAGGTGACGGGCACCGTGCACATCCCCGTAGGGCGTGGAGTGGCCGGTCGCATCGCAGCCACCGCCACGACGATGATCATTGACGACCTCTCGCAGGTTGAGGTCGAGAATCCCCTGCTGCGGGCGACCGTTCATTCCCTGGTAGGAGCGCCGCTCATCGCGAACGGCCAGGTAATCGGCGTCATCCACGTGGATAGTACGCGGCCGCGACACTTCACCGAGGAAGATGCGGAGCTGTTGCAGTTGATCGCCGGCCGAGCCGCGCTGGCGATCGAGCACTCGAAACTGTATGAGTCCGAGCGCGCCGCGCGAAGTGAGGCTGAGGTGGTAACACGGCAGTTGCGCATGCTGCAGACGATCACCGATGCGGGACTCGCGCACGCTCAGCTACAAGAATTGCTGCACGCCCTGCTCATGACCATTCAGAACACGATGGAGGTGGATAACGTCGCCATTCTCCTTCCTACGCCCGACGGCACGGCCCTGACGCTCTACTCCGTACACGGGCCAGAAGAAGTGGTGATGGGCCACGTTCACGTGCCGATGGGCCAGGGAGTGGCGGGACGCATCGCCGCGACGCGAGCACCTTTGATCGTGGAGAACCTCACGCAGGTGCCAGTGGCCAACCCATTCCTGCAGGAGCACTTCGTTTCACTGCTGGGTGTCCCACTGCTCAACGGCGATCGTCTGGTGGGCGTCGTCCACGTCGATACCACACAGACCCGCCTCTTCACCGAGGAAGACAGCCGACTGCTGCGGATCGTGGCGGACCGCATCGCGCTGGCCATCGATCGGGCGCAGGACTTCGAGTCGGCGCAGCAGACGCGTTTGGAGGCGGAACATCAGGTGGCGGACCTGCAGGAGGCGACCCGACGCATGGACGAGTTTCTGGGCATCGCCAGCCACGAGCTGCGCACCCCGCTCACCAGCCTCAAGACGAACTTGCAGATGCTGGACTACTGGCTCAGTGCGTCGGGTGGACGGGAAAAGGGTGTGGCCAGGGTAGACCGCGCCGCCGCGCCGCTGCTGCAGCGCTCGATGCGGAGCATGACGCGGCTGGACCGGCTCATTGGAGAGCTGTTGGATGCCTCGCATATCCGCGAGAGCCGGCTGGAGCTCCAGCGGGAGCACACGGAGCTGGTGGCGCTCGTCCAGGCGATTACAGAGGAGCAGCGGGACGCGTACCCGAACCGCGAGCTGCAGCTGGAAGTGGCGGCGTCTACGCGATTGCCCGTGTATGTGGATGCCGACCGCATTGGCCAGGTGGTGGCCAACTATCTCAGCAATGCCTTTAAGTACTCACGAGCCACGAGCCCTGTGCACATCCAGATGCAGGTGGATCGTGCGTGGGCCAAGGTGTCCGTGCGCGATTACGGGGTAGGGATTCCAGCCGCGGAACAGCAGCTGATCTGGGACCGATTCTACCGCGTTCCAGGCACCTTGCATCAGAGTGGCTCCCAGGTGGGGCTGGGGCTTGGCCTCTATATTTGTCGTGACATTGTAGAGCGCCACGGGGGCCAGGTTGGGGTGCAAAGCGCACCTGGCGAAGGCTCGACGTTTTGGTTTACCCTACCATTGATTCGAGACGACGCGCACGAGGGCGAACCCGCGGACGCTGTAACCACTGAACAAGGAGCATAGAACTCGTGGCCCACGTCCTCATCGTCGACGACGACACGGACATCCGCGCGTCCATGCGGATGTTGCTCGAAGACTTCGGCGGCCATACCGTGTTAGAGGCGAGCGATGGCCTTAGCGCACTCGACGTGCTGCGATCGAGCGGGCACAGGCTGGTCGTCCTGCTCGACCTGTTGATGCCGGGTATGGACGGGTTCGGCGTGCTGCAAGCGGTGGCGGCTGACGAGGAGCTGGCGACCCGACACGCGTACGTGCTCGTGACCGTGAGCCGCCGGGCAACGACGTCGACGTTCCCGGAAAACCTGGCGCTGGTCGTGCCGGTGCTGCCCAAGCCATTCGATATGGATGCGCTGCTGACAATCGTCAGCGAGTCAGAGCGGCGGGTGGTGGGGGGCGCGCTCAGCGGGTCGTGAGGCGGCCCGCACCCATGGGTACGGTTACCCGGTGCCAGCGGCAGACAGCGCGGAGAACAAGCGGACGTGGAGGGGGTCTGGATGCCAGCTGACACGAGCGAGCCACGTGGGCAGCGATCGAGGACAATGGGAACCAGGGATCAAGGCACCCAGGGCGCGAGCGGCGAGAACCGCGCAATTGGCGAAGCGGCGGCGGGAACGCAGCCCAGTCCGCGCTGCGGCCAC
>CAYQFU010000134.1:0-6225 GCA_964416775.1 uncultured Ktedonobacterales bacterium | reverse complement strand
GAGGCGTGTAATGATTCATCGCAAACTGGGCACGCACACGATCGTGCCCGCCATCAACGGCAAGGTCATCGACGAGCACCTGGGGCGGGCGAGCAGTGGAACCGACGCCTACAGTGTGGCGCACATGTTCGCACCGGCCGGCTGGCACGAGCCGGCACAGGTATGCCAGTTCGACGAAGTGAATCTGGTCGTGTCAGGTCAGCTGGCGGTGGAAACAGACGAGGGGACGGCCGTCGTGGGCGCGGGCGAGAGCTATCAGGTGCCGGCTGGGACACGCGTGCGCTATCGCAATGCCAGCGCCCACATCCCATGTGAGTACTGGTCGCTCTGTGTGCCGGCGTGGCGGCCGGACCGGGTGCGCATCGAAGACCAGTAGGTGGGGCATCCATGGAAGACCACCAGCGGACGGAGGAGGGGCCGCCGCGGACGGCAAGCAGACCACTCGTGGTGGGCGTAGCCGGCGGCACAGGCGCGGGCAAGACGACGGTGGTACGCGCCATCGTGGAGGCGGTCGGCGCCGAGCACGTGGCGCAGCTGCCGGAGGATGCGTACTACCGCGAGTATCGCCATCTGCCTGAGGAGGAGCGTGCGGCGGTCAACTGGGACCACCCGAACGCCATCGAGGTGGACCTGCTGCTGGCCCACCTGCGGGCGTTGCTGGGCGGCAAGAGCGTGGAGCGGCCGGTATACAATTTCGCGACGTACGCGCGCGAACCTGAGACGGTGCGGGTGGACCCGCGGCCCGTGCTGATTGTGGAGGGCATCCTGATCTATGTGGAGGAGCGGCTGCGCGCACTCTTCGACGTGAAAGTGTTTGTGGACACGGATGCCGACCTGCGCATCATCCGGCGCATCCAGCGCGACGTGAACGAGCGCGGGCGCTCGCTGGACGGCGTGGTGGCGCAATATCTGGCGACCGTGCGGCCCATGCATCTGGCATTCGTAGAGCCGTCGAAGCGGCACGCCGACCTGATCGTGCCGGAGGGCGGAGCGAATCGCGTGGCGATCGACCTGCTGCGGTCCGCGATCCTGCATTCCCTGCGCGCCGACCGGCTGGGGGCGAGTCCTGGAGCTTGAGGGACCGCGGTCGGTCATGGCAAGTAGGCGCAGTTGGGGGAGGTGGTGGTATAATGCTGGTGCGCGCAGGCGGAGATGAGACGTGTGGGGTGCCTGGAACAGCGCGCATGGCGAACACAGTGCGCCGACGACCGCCCCCGCGAAGCGGGCGGCGGGGCGGCGCTTTTGTCACTGGGAAGGCAACTTCGTGGAAACAACCCCGCAATGTGACCTGGAGGTGATGGCAGCGGAGCTGGAGACCCTGGGGTTTTCGGCGGATGAGGCAGTGCGGCTGGCGCGGTTTCGCATGCGCGCGCAGCACCACGGTGAGCTCGCCGAGCAGAAGGTGAGCGAGCGGCGGATGGAGTTTCTCCGCTGGCTGGTCGAGCACGGCCGCCTCGACCATTAGGGCATCTGGCGGCATGGCACGTCCTCAGGGCCGTTGTCGCCGACCGGATCGGCCCGACCGAGATGGAGTGAGCTATGACCGACCTGACGCATTTCGATGAAGCAGGGCGCGCACGCATGGTGGATGTGGGCGCCAAACCGGATACCCCCCGTGAGGCTGTCGCGGGGGGTGTCGTGCGGATGCAGCCGGAAACGCTGGCGCGCGTGCGGGCCGGGACGATGGCCAAGGGCGATGTGCTGGCCGTGGCACAGGTGGCGGGCATTATGGCGGCCAAGCAAACGCCGCAGCTCATTCCCATGTGCCACACCCTGTTGCTGACTGGCGTGGAGCTGAGCTTCCGGCTTGACGAGCAGGAGAGCTGTATCTCTATCGAGGCGACCGTGCGGACAGTGGGCAAGACCGGCGCGGAGATGGAGGCGCTGGCAGCAGTGAGCGCGGCGGGGCTGACGATTTATGACATGTGCAAAGCCGTGGACCGCGCCATGAGCATAGACAACATCCGCCTGCTACGGAAGAGCGGCGGCAAGAGCGGCACATTCGAGCGCGCGGAATAGCGCGGGCAGGCTGGGCGGCCGTGCCGTCGAGCAGTGCCCGCAGGCAGGTGTGGAGGCGCCACTCCATTGTGACGCACGGCACACCTTCACTCACGACAGCTGATTGCTCAGCAATGGATCGGCGCTGGAGCCGCTGGCGCTCAACGGGCCGAGGCTCGTCGGCAGGGGCTTTGCGCGACTGGCGCGCCGCGGTGAGGTGGCACCCGATACGAGGCCGCTGGCCATAGCGGGACGCGACGCGGGGAGATTGAGCCCGACCGACAGCGAGCCGATGGCCGCTGGACGACGCGCCTGGATGACGCGCTGGCGATGCAAAGCGGCGCGGCGCGCTCGAATCGCGGCGTGATGCTCGTCCACCACGCGATGGAGGAGGCGGCAGTAGGCGACGCCGACGGCGGGCCAGTGCATGCGCCGGCCATGATTATACGCCTTGAGCTCGACGCGCGCCTTCAGCGTGGGGTCATCCAACAGGGCATTGACCGCAGCGGAAATGGAGGCGGGATCGCGGAACCTGGCCAGCAATCCACGATCCGCGGCCAGCATCTCGCGCGCGTAGACGAACGGCGTCGAGACGACGGACTTGCCGGAGGCAACCGCATAGGCCAGGGTGCCACTGACGATCTGCTTCGGGTTCAGGTACGGGATGACGTACACATCGGTCGCTTGCAAGAAGCGCAGCAGCTCCGACATGCTGAGGTAGCGGTTGTAGAAGCGCACGTGGTCGCGCAGGCCGAGCTCATCCACCATGCCCATCAGCATCTCACGATACGACTCGCCGGCATATTTGCGCTGGCCGGGATGCGTCTGGCCGAGGACGAGGTAGACCACATCGGGATGGCGCGCCACGATCTCGGGTAGCGCGCGAATGGCGTACTCGATGCCTTTGTCAGGCCCGAGCAGGCCGAACGTAGAGAGGACGGTGTAGCCGTCGAGGCCCATCTCATGCTTGAAGCGTTTGGTCGGCTCGCGCCGCACACTGGGCGTGCCGTGCGGGATGAAGTTGACCTTGTCGAGGTTGACGCGCGGGTAGTAATCCCCGAGGATCTCGCGCGCGGTCTCGGCCAGCACGACGGTAGCGGCCGACTTGTTGATGAGCGTCTCGGTGACGTGCCGGAGCGCGGGATCGGGTCGCTCGAGCACGGTATGCATGGTAAGGACGACGGGGCGGTCCACGGCGCTGATGAAGTCCAGCAGATAATCGCCATACTCGCCGCCGAAAAGGCCATATTCATGCTGGATGGAGACGACCTGAGTGCGGGAAGCATTCACGCGCTCCGCGGCGAGCCGGTAGTCAGAACGGGTATCGCGCTCGATGGTCATTCGCACCTGGGAGCCATACTCGTAGGTTTGGCCGACCTCGTTCATGGCAATGACCCAGGGGGACGGGGAGGTGAGACGGGTGAGATTGCGTAAGTGGCTGGCGTGCTCGATGGCGCCCATCAGGTCGCGCGCGAAGGTCGCGACCCCACACTCACGCGGTGGAAAGCTCGACAGAATTGCCATTGGAGGCCGGGCAAGCATCGTACGCTTGCGGGCTGCCGACGGACCCCAGGACTCCCCCATCAACGTCCCATCCACGCTTGTGCCATCCGACATCTAGACTCCTCCTCGATATGTGCCCCCGCACGGTCAGCCGGAACAGACCCGAGCTGACGGCCCAAAAACAGAGCGAGAGAAGGCACCACAACAACGCGCAGACGCGCGCCGTTGCGTGTCCTTCCCCACCATTGGGTAGGTGCGGGCCCCGTAGGCAGTGTGCCCCAGGTACGGGGACCATTCGCCGGCTCGTCTCCGCGCCGTCCCAGCTGGACGGTCGGGCGCGCTCCAGAGTAAGGAGCCTGCACAAGGAGCCGACTAGGCACCGTGCTGCATTTCCGCAAGAATTGTACCGCTCTTACAGACGAGCGCACTCGCGAACAGACGAGTGGCAGCACACACATAATCTGATCTTCAACACATGAACACGTTGGGTGGGGATTTCGGGTCCGAGGAGGCGGTAAGCCGAGTTCTGTGCCTGCGATGCCTCACGACACCGTAGGTGGCAATCATCTATCTAGGTTGGCGGTTGCCCGCCACCTCATGCGGCCAACCCGGAGGGAGACGGGCGAGCCACCCGCGGACGGTCCGGCAATGCCGAGATCGCCACTCCTCCTGTATGGCCTTGCTCCAGATGGGGTTTACCCGACCAGCCGGTCACCCGGCTGCCGGTGAGCTCTTACCTCACCATTTCACCCTTACTCGCCGGGCGGCGTACCGCCGGCGGGCGGTATGTTTCTGTGGCACTTTCCTTGGGGTCACCCCCACTGGCCGTTAGCCAGCATCCCGCTCTGTGGAGCTCGGACTTTCCTCGGCGGAATGTGCCCGATTGGACGCATCCGCCGCGATTGCCTCACCTCCTCGGGCCCGAAGTCCCGCTACACTATACCACGTAGAGAGCAGCGAGACAACAAATAGAGAAGGCCTGCCTATTCGCCGCCTGCGGGCGCACGTACATTGACGCGCGTCAATCAGTGAGCTATGCTGCCTACGAGAGGAATCGCCACATAGCCCGTGCGGGCCACGCGGCGAGACGAGCGCGGACGCGTAAGGAGGTGTGGGCCGTGGCAGTGGCGAAGACGGGACGTGGCCGTGCCATGCGCGCGACGCCAGCACGCGCTGAGGAGTGCTGCGCACCGCTCGCGCCGCCGGCCCTGGACGCCCACGGCACCGCCGAAGTGGCGGGGCTGCTGCGCGCGCTGGGCGATCCCACGCGGTTGGGCATCGTGGATCTGCTGGCGCGGCAACGCGAGCCGGTATGCGTCTGCGACATCGTGGACCAGTTCGAGCAGGGGCAGCCGACGATCTCGCACCATCTGCGTGTGCTGCGCCAGTCGGGGCTGGTGGACTGCGTGCGCCGCGGCACCTGGGCGTACTACTACGTGCGGCCCGAGGCGCTGGATGGGCTCATGGCCGCGCTGGGCCGGCTGCGTCCGTGACGGGAGCCGGGAAGGGAGCCGGGAAGGGAGGGCGGCATGGAAGAGCGGAGCTTTGGTCGCACCGGCCTGCGGCTACCGGTCGTGGGCATGGGCACCTGGCGCACGTTCGACGTGCGCGGCGCCGAGGCCGAGCGGCAGCGCGCCGCACTGGTGGACGAGGCCATTGCCGCGGGTACCTACCTGTTCGACTCGTCGCCGATGTACGGCGAAGCGGAGCGGGTGCTCGGCGCGGCGCTGACGCGCACGCCCGGCCGGCGCGAGCGCGTGCTGGTGGCGACCAAGGTCTGGACCGCGTCGCCGCAGGAGGCGGATGCCCAGGTGGAGCGGTCGCTGCGCTACTTCGGCGGCCGGGTGGACATCTATCAGATCCACAATCTCGTCGCCTGGCAGGACAATCTGACCCGGCTAGAACGGCTACATGACGCGGGCAAGACGCGCGTCATCGGCGCGACGCATTACCTGGCGTCGGCGCTGCCCGAGCTGGCGCGCGTGATGCGCACGGGGCGCATCGGGTCCATCCAGATTCCGTACAACGTGCGGGAGCGCGAGGTCGAGCGCGAAGTGCTGCCGCTGGCGGAGGAGCTGGGGCTGGGCGTGCTGGTGATGCGGCCATTCGCGGAGGGTGGGCTGGTGCGTCGCAGTCCGCCGCGGCACGAGCTGGCGTGGCTGGAACCGTTCGGTGTGCGCACGTGGGCGCAGGCGCTGCTGAAGTGGGTGCTGAGCGATCGCCGCGTGCATGCCGCGCTGCCCGCGACCTCGCGCAGCGGGCGGCCGACCGAGAATGCGGCGGCCGGCGACCCGCCCTGGCTCGATGCGGAGCAGCGCGACCGCGTGCGGGCGCTGGCGCAGCGGTACGGCTGAGCCAGCCGCGCGTCAGAGCCTACCGCGATGTGGGTAACTGCGAAGGAGAAGGTTCCGGACGCGAAGACCTGTCCGCTGAACGTGACGAAACCACCAGGATTGCCGTGCGCATCGGGCGCGAACTTGATTACCTTGAACCTGATGGTGCGATCGTAGATGCTGGCCCACGCGCCGTTAGGGGTTGTACAGCACACTCGCCGTCGCGTTGCCGCTGTCGTCTAACGCCAGCACCGCGCCGGCCAGGCCGTATCTGACCAGATACGCGCGGCCGCTCGTGATCGGTTGTGCCAGGAACTCATGGGCATCGTAGGAACGTGTTCGTCCGCATCACCCGCCCAGCGCGACGCTAGGGGCCCATCCCATCCGGATC
>CAYQFU010000133.1:6941-16378 GCA_964416775.1 uncultured Ktedonobacterales bacterium | reverse complement strand
TGGGGAAAGCGTAACCGGGACATCCCCGGAAGCGCAGTCGTCAAAGGTCTACCAATCCATCATGCGGGCGCGTTGCCCGTGGATTGCGCCGACCGTATCCGACAGTGTCGAGATCGGCGACTCGCCATACCGTTCCTCATTGCCGCGTCTACGATAGGTGTGCCAACAGGGCTCCGGGACTTGCTGGACGCCGACATGCTGCTCGTCGTGTTCTCGTGGCACGTTCAGTTGTGCCGTCTGCAGACGGTGCCAACAGAAATCCTTGACGTGGCGGACTTGAGATCCGACACCCGGCTGCGCAGGACATCTCAACGATTGACGAACGGCGTCAGGAGCACCGATGGATAGCGTCGTCCGGCATGGACCGCATGCTCCCCGCGGTTGACGCTCCGGCCATGTCTGAAGGCTGGATACTTGGCGGCATCGTGGCCAAGGACGTCAAGCCGCATCGAGGCTCCGGACTCGAAGTAGGTGCTTGACGCGAGGATCTCGATCTCGACCGGCACAACTTCGCCGGGTTGGATAGGTTGCAACTGCCGATGGGTGTGCCAGGGACGGCCCGGCCGGCTGCGCTCGGTGTCGAGCGCGCGATGTGACACGCGCAGCCACCCCTTGGCGACGCCATCGTGGGCGAATCCGTTGTAGCCGTAGAAGTAGACTTCGTTGCCCGCGGCGTCGAACTTCCGCAGTAGGACGAAGAGGTCCATGTCGTCGCCTGTTGAGGTGGACACCCAGAGTCGCAACGTCATGCCGCCTGTGAGTTCGGCATCGTGCTCGAATCGATAGACGAAGCTGGCTCGATCTCGCGGACCACGAGGACTGCCGCTGGGGTCGTATCGGACGCTGCCTTCCTCGTCGGGCGGTTCGGGGCTGAGCGCCCCCGCCACGGCGTCGAGATAGAGCGGGACATACGTCACCCCAGCCAGTGGCCAGTCGGGTTCGCTGCGCACGTCCCAAACTTCACGCGATCGGCGCACCGCCAGGCGGACGCGCGGCGTCTGATCCCAGCCGTTCGGCTCGCCTTTGAGGAAGTGGTCGAAGAAGCGGCGTTGCAGGTCACGCACCTCGGGCGCGTAGAAGGTGTGCCACTTGCGGCCGCCATGCGTGTAGAGCCACTTCTGGACCGAGCCGCTTCGCTCGAACCCTTCGAGCGAGCCGCGGGTATGGAGGCCGTGATCGGACCAGCTCGCACAGACCAGGGCGGGAACCTCGATCTGTTCAAGCGCCGGGCGCTTGGCGGCCCAATAGGCATCGTCGAGCGGGTGCCGGTCCCGATCCTGGGGAAAGTCCTCGGCCATCGGAAAGCGCCGGTTGTGCCCGCGCTGCATGCGACGCCACCAGACGCTGACAAAGCCGGTTTCCGGCACGCCATCCTGATAGCCTAACTCGCGTAACAGATCCGTGACGCCTTCCCAGGGGCAGATCGCTTTGAGGGAGGGCGGCCGCAGAGCCGCTACGCGCCATTGCGACATGGCGAGATAGGAGACGCCGAGCAGCCCGACGGCACCGGTGGACCAGGACTGGCGCGCTGCCCATTCGATCAGGTCGGAATAGTCCTCGGCGTCGCGGTCGGAGAGCACACCTGCCCGCCCCTCCGACTTGTGCACGCCGCGCGCGTCCGCCTGCACGACCACGTAGCCGGCCGTCGTCCAGAACAGTGGATCGGGCGCCTCGAATCCGGTCCAGCGCGAACAGTCCAGCGTGCCGAAGCGCACGCCGGCCAGGCGCATGAGCAGCATGTAGAGCCGATCGGACGTGGCGTCCTTGCCGTAGGGCGTGACCGACATCACCACTGGCGCCGGCCTGGGTGTGAGCGGTCGGAACACGTTCGCCATCAGCTGCACGCCATCGCGCATGGGCACCGGCACATCGCGCTCCAGGGTGACGCCGCTCGTCATGCGCTCGGACTTTTCGGACTTCGTGTTCATGATGACCGTTCTTCTTGGGGGCTCTTCATCGCTGCACCTGCATCAGCTCGAACCGCGGGCGCGTTAGCGACTTCGCGACGACGAAAGGGAAGCCAGCCCAGGGCCACAAACCAGGTATGGCTCTGCTTGACCTGTTACCCACCTATCGCGATCGAGTCGTCAACAGGCTATAGGCGAGCGACGGGTGCCGACAAGGGGACTGCCGTTGACCTAGAGGCGTTGAAACATCACGTGCAGGCCGACCAGACCGTATTGGTGGTGGTCGAACGCCTCCGGCACGGTGGCGAGGATCAGGAAGCCGAGCGACTGCCACAGGTGGACCGCCGCGCTGTTCGTCGCGACGACCGCATTGAACTGCATGCCGCGGTAGCCGCTATCCCGCGCCCACCTGAGGGTGTACTCTCCCTGCAGCGCGGCCTGATCCGGCAGCGACCCCGAAAGCAGGGTGGTCCCAGCTGTCTCATGAGCGATGCGCAGGCCCGCAAACCGGTGTTGCCAGGAGGGGTCCAGATGTGCTTGCACCCGAATACGGCAGTACATCTGCCTCCTCCTCCTGCTGTGTTCCCGGCGTTCCGGTGTTCCCAAGCGTCGGTGTTGCGAGCCTGGGGAAAGCGTAACCGGGACATCCCCGGAAGCGCAGTCGTCAAAGGTCTACCAAAAGGAGTAGGTTGGCGCGCAGGTGGGAGGTGCTGTTGGGGAGAACCCGCTCAGAGCAGCGAGCGGGTACGTGCCTGGACAATCGCCTGCGTGCGACTGGTGGCGCCGAGCTTGCTGAGCAGGTTGCTGACGTGTTTCTTGACCGTCGAGAGCTCGATCATCAGGGCCTGAGCAATCTCCTGATTCGAGGACCCAGCGGCGAGCAGACGCAAGACGTCCTGTTCACGCCCAGTCAGGGTCAGGGTCGGCGCCTGCGAACGAGCGGCTCCCGCCTCCACGGATCTACCCGCGTTTGGCTGCTCCCGGTCGAAGGCAGCGACCATCGTTGAGATATAGGCGGCATGGGCCGTATGGGGGGCAGATGAAGCGGGCGCATGAATGTGGCTGCGAGGAGCCAGCAAGGCCAGGAGCGCCTGGCGCATCGGTTCGCCCTCATCCAGGTATACCCGGATGTAGCCCTCTGGCTCGGTCAGCGCGAACAGGCGAGCTGCAACATTACGGGCTCGTTCGCTCTTGCCGGTCTGGTGCAGTGCCACCAACAACTGGGCCAGAAATGTGATGGTGATCCCGATATTTGCTGGGCGATCCAGGTGTCCGCTCCAGCGTTCCAGCAGCTCCAGCGCCTCCCTCCAGCGGCATTGGGCGAAATACGCCCGGACTACGAATGGGAATGCGTAATACAGACTGCTTTCCCACGCCCCTTCTGGGAAGACGACACCGGAAGCCCACGCGCAGGCGTCCGCCACCTGTCCTTGCGCCAGCCACCACTGCGCACGTATCGCGGGCAGCACGCCCGGGTAGGTCCCAAAGCGCTCGCGCCGCACCAGGTCCTCCAGCTCGCGGAGCGCCTGTTCCGCAGCCGACCGGTCTCCTCTCACCAACTCGACCCGCATCAGATCGAGATAGCCCGCCCCAAGCGCATCCAGGTGCTGCCAGGTTGCGGCGTCGTACAGGAAGGTGTGCAGCCGGCGCCGGGCCTCCTCCAACCGGTTCCACTGGTACAGCACCTCGATCTGCACCATCTCGAAGTACCCCTTGAGCAGCGCGTAGCCCGCAATTTGCTCGATCATGTCGAGCGCGGCCTGGCTCTCCTCGTAGGCGAGGCGCAACTGGCCCGCTTCCAGCGCCGCGCATGCCAGGTATTGCATGACCTTGATGGTCGCAAAGTGGCTTCCCGACCGGCTCACCCGTGCTTTGGCGTCCAGCAGCCGCGGTACCAGCCGCGCACCCTCCTGCCGGACGGTGTAGTGCAGCACGAAGATCCAGGCGAGCGGCACCATCTGCCAGATCGCCTCCTCGTCTCGGTCAAGCGCCTCCTGGAACTCTTGCTCCATGCGGTTCAAGCGCTCATGGTCTCCGCTGGCTGTCGCGTCAGAAAAGGCCAGATGCAGGCGGAGCAGGCGCAGCCGCCGGTGCACCAGGGCTTCCTCGGCGGCGCTGGCCTCCCCATCTGGGGCGCGAACGGCGGTGTCAGCCACTGCATCGGTGCCTGTGGCCGAGGGGTCCGGGGCGGTCTCGCCCGCCTGAGGCGGCATGGCGGTTTCGACCCGTGCCATGAGCTGTCGGACCGTCTGATGGACCCTGGCGCGCTGCTCCTGCGTGGTCTGCGTGACGGTGTTGAGCAGGTAGAGCGCCGTGGTCAGCACCAGGCGCGCGTGCTCGCGCACCAGCGACTGGGGCAGCGCCAGCACCCAGTGCGCCATCGTCGCCGCCTCCCCACGCTCCCAGAACTGCTCGACCGTCTGCTCCATCAGGCAAGCGGCGGAATGGAAGTCCGCGGCGGCCAGTCGATGGGCGATGGCCTCTGCCCACTCCCCCTGAGCCTCGTAGAAGCTGGCGGCCAGGCGATGCAACACCGGCGCCAGCTCTGGCTGGGTGGTGTGCAGCGTCGCCAGCAGCGCTTCGCGAAAGAGGTCGTGTAGCCGATAATAGCGTCGCTCCTCATCCAGGGGTACCAGGAAGAGGTTGGCGCGCTCCAGCCCCTCCAGCATCTGCTGGCAGGTCCGTCTGTCGGGCGCCGCGGTCACCACCTGGCACACCGCGGCGTCCAGACGAGAGAGGATGGCGATCTGGAGCAAGAAGGCGCGTACCTCCGCGGGCTGACGCGCCAGGATGTCCTCCTGCACGTAGTCCAGCAGAAAGCGCTGGCTGCCGGTAAACGCCTGCAGAAACGTCGCGTACTCCGTGCGCTTCCGCAGGGCGAGCGCGGCGAGCTGCAAGCCGGCAACCCAGCCCTCGGTGCGGAGCGTCAATCGGTGCACCTCATCGTCTGAAAGCGCTGGAGAGAGGAGCTGGCCCAGAAAATCAGTCGCCTCCTCCTCACGAAAGCGCAGGTCGTCCATGCGAATCTCGGTTAGCTGTCCCCGAGAGCGCAGACGCGCGAGCGGCAGATCCGGGTCCACCCGAGTCGAGACGATCAGATGCAGGTGGGCGGGCAGGTGCTCCAGGAAGAAGCGCAGCGACTCCTGAATGGCCGGGTCGCTGATTGTCTGATAATCATCGAGCATGAGGACAAGGGGAACCGGATGGGCTGCCCAGCTTTCCAGCTCATTGAGCAGCGCCGTCAGAATAGTGGTAAGCGGCGGTGGCTGAGGCGATTGCAGCAGCGCCACCGCGGTCTCTCCAATGTTCGTGAGATGCCCGCCACCGGTGCGCAATGCGGCGATCAGCGCGACCCAGAATCTGGTCGGGTTATTGTCGCCCGCGTCGAGCGAAAGCCAGGCGATGTGTGCCGTTTGCCGGTTCGCCCACGCGGAGAGCAATGTGGTTTTGCCCCAGCCAGCCGAGGCTGAGAGCAGCGTCACGGGGGTGACGAGCGCCCCACCGAGCGCGTCCAGCAAGCGCTTCCGCGTCACCAACGCGTACGGCAGA
This sequence comes from uncultured Ktedonobacterales bacterium, assembly GCA_964416775.1. Taxonomy (GTDB): domain Bacteria; phylum Chloroflexota; class Ktedonobacteria; order Ktedonobacterales; family JADMIN01; genus CAYQFU01. Next base: position 10,922 of record CAYQFU010000133.1, on the reverse strand, counting down.
CGTGGCGGCGAGAGCTTGATCGCGAGTAATGTCAATGGCCGCTCGTCCTCGCGCGCGGGAGGCGCTGCAGCTGGTGCTTCCCGGGCCGTGTCCGCTGAGAGGGTCTGCGCCACCGCTTCCAAGTGGGCGAACGTCATCTGGGCCGGTGGTCCCACGTAACGCTTCCGGGTGCGGCGCTTGGCCGTGTGGTAGGCATACCAGTAGTATCCCCCGCGTGGCCGAGCCTCCCGGTAGACATTCAAGTGACCCGCAGCGCCGTGGAACGCAAAGGAGGTCGCCGCATCGAGCCAGGCCAGCCACGTGGCGTCGTCTGCCAGTTGAAAGCGCTGCACAAGCTGTCCCCGCGTGTACAGCGCATAGTGGGCATGGTCCCTGGACCAGATGAGCGCATGGAGCGGCGCGCGGGGCATAGGGCCTTTCCTGGTAGGTGCCTCATGCGTGCGTACGCTACGATGTTCGCGGTTCCCAACCGCCTATCCGTTCCTCCCAACACGGGACACTGTATCGCAATGAAGGCCTTCGGGCAAGGACATTCCTCCCGGCCATCACGACGATCAATGGGCATCCTCGATACGGGTCGCGCTGTCGTTTCCGTGCAGCATAACGGCTGGCCGTCACGGTGGCCGGTGCGTGGTCGTAACCGGCGGTCCCAAGGGCATCTTCTGACGCCAGGCATCGGGGCCCAGCCCCAATGTTCAGGAACTGGCGCTCGAGCCACGTCGGTATTATGCGTCGCCTACGACTCGTTGTAGCGAGGCCCCACAGGACTCGCGAATAATGAGTTGCGTGTGCAGGCGGACCTCTCGCGGCTCACGGTACGGGTCTTCCAGGCGCTCAAACAAGAGCTGCGCCGCCGTATAGCCGATCTCATAGGTGGGCTGCGCAACGACGGTCAAGCGCGGGCGCATGACGGGCGCCCACACAAAATCGTCGAACCCAACCAAGGCGATATCGTCGGGGCAGCGTAGCCCCAGCTTGGTGATGGCTTGCAATGCCCCTATCACCATGGTGCCATCCATGAGAAACAGCGCCGTTGGCCGATCAGCCGTTTGAGTCAGCAGTCGCCATGCGCCTTGCTCTCCACCACCAACCCGGGGATGCGAGATGTCGATGAGCGCGGGATCGACCGGGATGCCAGCCGTTTCGAGCGCCTCTTTGTATCCCGCCAGCCGCTCATCCGTCGGAGCGATGCCAGGAACGCCGGTGACGATGCCGATGCGGCGGTGCCCAAGCTGGATCAGGTGCTCGATGGCCATCTGGGCGCCGTGGTGATTGTCCACCAGCACCGTGTCGATCCCCAGGTGGAAGAGTGAGCGATCGATACTCACGATGGGAAACCGGTGATGGGGCCAGGATGGCGCCAACTCGTGGCCCTGGGCCGTGGTGGCGATGATCATCCCGTCGGCGCGTTTGCCGTGCAAGAGCTGGATGTACTTCAACTCTTTCTGCGGATCCTCATCGGTATTGCCCAAAATCACCGCATAATGATGAGCATTTGCCACATCCTCCACCCCGCGCGAGATATTGGTAAAGAATGGGTTGGCAATATCTGGGATGACGAGCTCAATGGTATGGCTGACCTGTGTCTTTAGTCCGCGGGCCATGCTGTTGCGCATGTATCCGAGCGTGTCAATGCTGGCGCGAACCCGTTGCTCCAGCGCCGGGCTCACGTACTTGTTTCCGTTCATCACGGCCGACACGGTCGCCACGGAGACCGATGCATGGGCAGCGACATCTTTGATTGTCACCGGGCGATTGGTGGTTATCAAACAGCACTCTCTTTGCGTGTCACAACACCAGGCGCCGTCAAAGCGGCATGCGACTCGTCGAACGTCCTCGATTCAGCAGGCTGATACGTAGGCGTAGAGGCGGGCTGAATGCGCGTCTGCTACTCGGAATGCCGCTGAGGAGGGCTGTTGCGGCGTGTCACAACGCACAAGCCCTGATGAGGAGGGCATCTCCCCACGGTGTTTATGCGGACTGCCAAACATTCTATCATCTTTGGTTCATCATGGGTTTGCCGTCGCCATCCAGCTTCTTACCGGCGAACCGGAAGGCTCCGTTCGATCGAGCTTGAGGCACCGAGCGACGGACTACGTACATCGTAATACGAAGCACCTCTGCCACTTGACAGATTCCCGAACCACCTGTTACACTTGGCGAAACGATTAGCTAAGCGTTTCGCTACATCCCGCAACATTGGTGCGAACACCCATCACGTCAAGAATGCGGCCGCTCCGGCCCGTTCGCGTGATACCAGACCTGCCAGACCTGTCGTAGTTGCCACGTTGGTAGTGTTTGCGCCGTCAAGGCGTCCCTCAGCAGCCAATCACCATGAGAAGGGAGGATTGGTTTTTCGCGTCTCCTGGTGTCGGGTCTTCCGTTGTGGCGTGCCTCGTATCGTCACGAGCATCGTCTGCTCGTCGTCTGTCGTAGTCGTAACACGGCCTCAGTCGTATCACGGCCATCGCACTACGGGGGAAACAGCAATGAAGTTGTCTTCTCGAGCCACAGCCGTCAGCTCCATCATCATCGGATTCTCGATGCTCCTCGCTGGATTGTCTGCCTGTGCGGCAACCGGTCAGGGTGGCGCCGTTACGTTGAACGTTGCCACGGTGAACAATTCGCAGATGGTGCAGATGGAGAAACTCACTGCACAAGTCTTCGAGAAGGATAATCCCAACATCAAGGTGAACTTTGTCACCCTGGATGAGAACACGCTCCGTGACAAAGTGACGCAAGATGTTGCGACGAATTCCGGCAAATTTGACATCGCCACCGTGGGCAGCTACGAAACGCCGATTTGGGCGCATAACGGGTGGATCGAGGATCTGACCCCCTACTTCAACAAGATGTCGTCGTCAGATGCGGCGACGTACAAGTTCGACGACCTCCTCAAGCCGGTCATGCAGACACTCTCCTACAAGAACGACACCTACGGATTGCCGTTTTATGGGGAGAGCAGCTTCCTCATGTACAACAAGCAGATCTTCGCCGCCCACAACCTCACCATGCCGGACCATCCGACGTGGGATCAGGTGGCGACGTTGGCGCAGCAGCTCAACAATCCAGCACAGGGCATCGTGGGCATCGCGATGCGTGGCCAGGCTGGGTGGGGGATGAATCTGGCCCCGCTGGATACCGTCATCAACACGTATGGCGGGAGCTGGTTCGACACCAACTGGACGCCACAACTTTCTAGCCCGCCTGCCGTTAAGGCAGTGAGCTTCTATGTGAACCTGCTACAAAAGTACGGCGAGCCGGATGCGGCCAATGCCGATTGGCAGGCCTGCTTGAACTTGATGTCGCAGGGAAAGGCGGCCATGTTCTATGATGCCACGTCGTTCGGTGGCACCCTGGAAACGCCTGCGACCTCGAAGGTTACCGGTCAGGTCGGCTACGTCTACGCCCCAACCGAAACCACCCCGAATGGCAGTCGCTGGCTCTGGGCGTGGGCGCTGGATATGATCAAGTCCAGCAAGAATAAGGACGCCGCCTTCAAATTCTTGACCTGGGCCACCGGCCCACAGTACCTCACGCTGGCCGGCCAGACGTTCGGCTGGGCAAACATTCCGCCCGGAACACGCACCTCGATCTACCAGAACACCAACTACACTGGCGTGGCACCGTTCGCAGCCGTGACCCTCGACTCGATCAATACCGCGACACCAAGCACGCCGACGCTGAATCCCGTGCCGTACCATGGCGTGCAGTATGTGGGTATTCCCCAGTTCGAGTCAGTTGGCCAGTCAGTGAGCCAGAACATCTCGGCGGCGATCGCGGGCAGGATGACGGTACTGCAGGCTCTGCAGCAGTCGGACCAGCTGTTGGCATCACAGGTCAACGCGACCAACACGGCCGGCTACTAACCCCATTCTCCGATTTCGAGGAGCAGATGCCTGCTCTCGCGAGAGCGGACACCTGCTCCTCGACTCGCCCATGATGCGACGGGAACGATCCGGGAACGATCCGGGAACGATC
>CAYQFU010000133.1:0-6841 GCA_964416775.1 uncultured Ktedonobacterales bacterium | reverse complement strand
CGGGAACGATCCGGGAACGATCCGGGAACGATCGAGGAGGCGCATATGAAGCAGGCGCAAGAGTTATCAGAACAGGCCGTCCGGCGCCCGCGGCGAGCCATCCGCGACGCCGACCAGCGCCTCGTACCCGCCAAGACGATACGGCGGCGTGTCGTGTGGTTGCATCTTCCCGCGCTGACCTTCATGGTCATCATGACCCAGATCCCGTTTCTGCTGGGAATCTGGTTTAGCCTGCACGCGTGGAATCTGCTGACCCCAGCCGAAGGATTCCAATTCGTCGGCTTGTCGAACTATATCCACGAGTTATTCGCCGACCCCAATTTCTGGCCGGTCATTGGTCAGACCATCGAATTGGTGTTTGGCGCGACAGCCCTGGCGGTGATTGGGGGTACGATCCTCGCATTATTGCTCGATCGTAAGTTCTGGGGACGTAATGTGCTGCGCGGGCTAGCGACGGTCCCCTTCCTGGTCACGCCCGCTGCCGTAGCCATCAATTGGAAAAACCTCTTCCTGAGTCCCAATTTCGGCATCATCGATTGGCTTCTGCATTCCCTCGGATTCCCGATCGTCCCCTGGTTTTCGTCCTTTCCGCTGCAGAGTGTCACGCTCATCATCGCCTGGGAATGGACGCCGTTTGTGATGCTGGTCATCCTGGCCGGCCTCCAGTCCATCCCAAACGAAATATACGAAGCTGCCAAAGTGGATGGGGCCGGCACCCTGATGACCTTCTGGAAGATTAGCCTGCCAATGCTGCGCAAGGCCTATGAGATCGCGCTGCTCTTCGGCACGATCTTCATCTTCCAAACGTTTGGCGAGATTTTCCTGACGACGGCGGGGGGGCCGGGAACCGCGACGATGACGTTGCCGTACTACACCTACCAGACAGCTTTCATCTCAGATCAGATTGGCCTGGCGGCGGCGTTGGGCGTCATTGGGGTGATCATCGCGATCTTTGCTGCCCGCGGCATGTTGCGTCTGATGACCGAGAGGGAGGCGCTGGCATGAACAACGCACAGAAGCGCTGGATCAACATTGGCTGGGCGGCGCTCACCTATCTCGCCATCGGCATCTTCGTCTTTCCCGTCATCTGGATGGTGCTGACGGGATTCAAACAAGAGGTACAGGCGTCGACGACGGTTCCGCTGCTTTTCTTTCGTCCGACGCTCGATCAGTTCAAGCTGGTGGCGGAATCCAGCTTCGGAGCATACCTGTTCAATAGTCTGTTTGCGTCGTTCGTCTCGACCGCCCTGGCGCTGCTCCTGGGTATCCCGACGGCGTACAGCATGGTCTTCCAAATGCGGACGCACTCGGCGAACGAGATGCTGTTCTTTGTGCTCTCGACGCGCTTCATGCCGTTCGCGGCCATCCTGGTGCCGCTGTTCACCATCATTTCGCGCCTGAACCTCCTCGATAACCTGCCCGTCCTGACCCTGATCTACACGGCCATGAACCTGCCACTGGTCATCTGGATGGCGCGCTCATTCTTCATGGACCTGCCACTGGAGGTGCTCGAACAAGCCTGGGTGGACGGCAGCTCGACCTTCACGAGTATCGTGCGCATCATCATCCCCATGGCGGCGCCAGGGCTGATCGCGACTGCTTTGCTCGCGGTGATCTTTGCCTGGAACGATTTCTTCTTTGCGGTCGTGCTCACGTATACCCAAGCGCCGACGCTGCCGATTCTCGTCTCTACCTTCACCAGTAACGAGGGGCTGTTCTTGGCGAAGCTTTCGGCACTCGCGACCGCGATCATCATCGTGCCCGTTGCCCTGGGAATCTACGCCCAGCGGCATCTGGTCCACGGTCTGACCGGCGGGGCGCTCAAATAATCCAGAAGAGAGCAGGAGAGCCAGCATTGAGCAATCGCACGATGGTTTTGCAGGCGCCGGGTGATATTCGCCTGGAGGAGCGGCCGCTGCCCCGCGTTGGGCCGCGGGAGGTGCTCGTCGCCTTGAGGGCCGTTGGCGTCTGTGGATCCGACGTCCATTACTACGAGCACGGTCGCATCGGCTCTTTCGTCGTCCAGAAACCGCTCGTTCTGGGACATGAGCCCGCTGGCGTCATCGTCGACGTGGGATCCGAGGTCAGCCGGGGTCGCATCGGCACGCGTGTGGCGATCGAGCCAGGGGTTCCCGACGGCGAGTGTGAGCAATGTCGCGCTGGCCGCTACAACCTCTGTCCCAACATCGTCTTCTTTGGCACACCGCCCATCGACGGCGCATTTGCCCAGTACGTCAGCATACATGAGGGCTTTGCGCACGAGCTTCCCGCCAACATGACGTGGGAAGAAGGGGCGTTGATCGAGCCTGTGTCGGTCGCGCTCTGGGCCTGCCGTAAAGCACACTTTCAGGGTGGTGAGCAGGTGTTGGTGACGGGAGCCGGGCCGATCGGCATCCTAAACATGAAGGTGGCCTATGCGCTGGGCGTCGCGGAGGTGACGGTCTCCGATGTGTCTCCTGAGCGGCTGGCGCTGGCTAGCAAGCATGGCGCGACCAGGGTGGTCAACGTGGCCGAGCAATCCCTTGCTGATGCCGGGATACGGGCGAACGTCTTGCTTGAGTGCTCTGGCGCCCAAAGCGCGCTGGCAGATGGTATCCGCGCCGTCGAGCCACATGGCACGGTGGTGGCGGTTGGCATGAGTCCACACGAGGAGCAGCGTATTCCGCTGGCGTATCTGCAGCAGCGCGAGATCACGCTGACCGGCACGTTTCGCTACGCCAACACCTATGGAGATGCCATCGCGATGGTGTCCTCTGGCCGCGTCGAAGTGCGGTCGCTCATCACCAATCGCTTCTCTCTGGAAGACACTGAGAAGGCATTGCAGGCGACACAACGTGATCCGACTAACCTGAAATCGATGATTGTGTTGGGCGAGGTGAAGGAGTAGGCAAAGCATGCATGCTGCAATCTTCGACGCCCCTGGCAAGGTGCGTATTGGGGAGGTTCCTGATCCGACTCCAGGGCCGGACGAACTCGTCGTACGTGTCGGCGCCAGTGGCATCTGCGGGACCGATCTGCATATCTTTGCCGGGGACAGTCCGCTCGCCCACTATCCCGTCGTTCCTGGTCACGAATTCGCGGGCGAAGTCGTCGCGTTGGGCAGCGAGGCGGGGCAAACGGGCATCACCATCGGCCGCAGGGTAGCGGTTGATCCGAACCTCAACTGCGGTTATTGCGAACAGTGTCGCGCGGGTCGCCAGAATCTCTGCCTCAACTCCAGAGCGATCGGCGTTTCCATCAATGGAGGGATCGCCAAGTACGTCGCGGTCCCCGAACGGAACGCTTATGTGTTACCCGACGCGATGTCCTATGCCGAAGGCGCTCTCATCGAGCCGGTGTCGTGCGCGGTCCACGGGATGCATGGCCTCAATCCCAAATCTGGTGACACCTTCCTCATCGCCGGCGCCGGACCCATGGGCTTGATACTCTTGCAGCTGGCGGTGCGCGGCGGGGCCTCACGGGTGTCGGTCATCGATCTGAACGCCTGCCGACTCGAACTGGCCGAACAATTGGGCGCGCGCCGCACCTACGACACCATCCAGAGCGCTCTCGCGGACGAGCCGCGGGGTTTCAATTGCGTCATCGACACAACCGGTGTCGCCAGCGTGATGGAACAAGCCTTTTGGGCGGTCAAGCGCGGCGGAAAGTTCATGATATTCGGCGTTGCGCCGCACGAAGCACGTGTCTCGCTTTCACCATTCCGCATCTACAACGACGAGATCACCATCGTGGGGTCGATGGCGGTGCACAATTCGTTTCAAGGGGCGCTCGATCTGATCCAAAGCGGGGTGATCAGCACGCGAGATCTGCTCTCCACTCCGTTTTCCCTGGACGAATTTCCCCAGGCGCTCGAGCGCGTGCGCAAAGGTGAGGGGCTGAAAACCCAGATCGTCATGCAGGCTGATTGAGTACCTGCGCAGGCGACGAATGCACGGCTTCCATGCCGCTGAACCGGGCGATCGCGGGCGCGCCGTGGCACGGATTCGTCGTCAATCGGAGGTGAAGGTAACCATACTGGCGCTGCTGGAGACTTCAATGTCGTAGCGCCGGTCAGTCGCTTCGTAGCCAGGGCTTTGCAGCCGCACGTCGTTGCCCACACCGCTGTAGGTTTGCTCGTCGAAGACAAATTCGGAGACCCAGCCTTTGAGGTGGACTCGTGCGGCGACGCCCGCAGGGCGCCGAACGGTGATCTGCGAGGCATCGCCGCTGATCCGGATGGGAACCACGCCGGAGGGCGCGGGAAGCTCCAGGCGAATGTTACTCATCCCCCCCTTCACCTCCAGCGCGGCGAGATGGAGACCGCCCAGTTCGGCGATGATGTCCGATGCGCCGCCCTTGATCGTGATCCGCCACGGGATGGCGGCGCTGAGCCGCACATCCACCAGCGCGTGCTGTCCCCCACTCAGAACCCACAGACGTCGTGGATAGCGGACGGTGACCACTCCATCTTTGGCCTTCACGTCCGGCACAGGTCCCTCGAAGCGCGCCTGGTAGAGCTCAGGAATGCCGCCGTCCGCACGCACGGTCAATCGGGCGATCCCAGAGGCAACGAGCTGACCGCTCTCCAGATCTCCCAGCGGAGCGGAGTAGATCCCCCCCTCACCCTCCGGCGCCTCGCGCAACCGGACGATTTCCTGCCGGGACAGCGCGTTGCCGCGCTTGAGAAAGTCCAGGAGGAAGGCGATCTGCTCGTCGTCGTAGCGCGAGGCGATTTCACCCCACGCCTTCCCGGCGGAATCGAAGATGGAGTTGATCTGGCGCATGTCGTCGTTGCCGGAGGCAAGCCGCACGATGACCCTGCGACCATCGTCGGGATCGCGCTCCCGGCGCACGAGCCCAGCTTCCTCCAGCCGGTTGAGCATCCCGGTAATCGCTCCAGTCGTGAGCCCCGTGAGATCGGCAAGCTGACCCGCGGTCATTGGCCCGCTGGCAGCGAGGCTCTCTATGACCTGCATGTCGGTGACGGTCATGCCGATGCGAGCAGCCGCCACCCGGAAGAAGGACGCGCCAAGTCCATTGAACTGCCGGAGCTCCCGCGCAAGCTCCCCGAGTAACTCCGCTCGCTTTTCGTGAGAACCGCTTGACAATTTCTGTCCCTCTAGGTATGATCTCATTGTCTTAGTCACTAAGTGATTTTCTTGATGATTCACTTAGTGGCTCAGTGACTCTCATTATAGCATGTGGAGGCGTCCTGATGATGATCCAAACGCGGGGATTGCGCAAATCGTTCGGCGACCACGTGGTGCTCGACGGCATCGACCTGGACGTTGCCGAGGGAACGACCTACGCGCTGCTCGGCCCCAACGGCGCCGGCAAAACCACCATGGTGCAGATCCTGGCCACGCTTCTCGCCGCCGACGGTGGCAAGGCGCGGGTCGCCGGCCACGACGTGGCCCGGGAGCCCGACGCGGTCCGCGCCGCGATCGGCGTGACCGGCCAGTTCTCGGCGGTAGATGAGCTGCTCACCGGTGAGGAGAACCTGATCCTGATGGCGGACCTGCACCACTTGGGCCGGTCCGCAGGCCGGCGGCGCGCCGCCGAGCTGCTCGAGCGCTTCGAACTAGTCGAGGCGGCACGGAAGCGCGCCGCCACCTACTCCGGCGGCATGCGGCGCCGGCTCGACCTCGCGATGACCCTGATGGGCGACCCCCGCGTCATCTTCCTCGACGAGCCGACCACCGGCCTGGACCCGCGCAGCCGCCACACGATGTGGCAGATCATCCGCGACCTCGTGGCCAGCGGCGTCACGATCTTGCTCACCACGCAGTACCTGGAAGAGGCGGACGAACTCGCCGACCGGATCGCGGTGCTTGACCAGGGGCACCTCGTGGCCGAGGGAACCCCCGACGAGCTCAAACGTCGCATCCCTGGCGGCCATATTCAACTGCAATTTGCTGATGCCGAGGTTGCGTTCAGGGATGTCAACTTCCGCTTGACCGACCTGCGGCGCACGGTCTTCGAGAGCTGCACGTTTACCGGGGTGGACTTCACATACTCCGATCTGCGCGGCCTGCGCCTGGACGGGGCGGCCTTCACCAGCGTGAGGTTCGACAACGCGGCGCTGAACGGCGTCTCGTTCCGGGGCGCGACGCTGCGGGATGTGTCCTTCCGCGCCCCGAACAGGAAGTACCTCAACAAGGTGGTCTTCGATGGGGTGCGCATGGACAAGCTGACCTACGCCGGACTCAAAGGTCTGGGCGCCGACCTGTCGAACGTGACCGTGGAATAGAGAGACAACGGGAGATAAGACGTATGGACGAGAAGAACGTGGCGATCCAGGTCCATGGATTGCAGAAATCCTATCAGAAATTGCACGTGCTCAAGGGCGTGGACTTCGACGTGGCGCGTGGCAGCATCTTCGCGCTGCTCGGCTCCAACGGGGCGGGCAAGACCACGGTCGTGAAAATCCTGTCCACGCTGCTCAAGGCTGATGCGGGGACGGCCAGCGTCAACGGCTTCGATGTCGCCACGCAACCAGCGAAGGTGCGGGAGGCGATCAGCCTGACTGGTCAGTTCGCCGCGGTAGACGAAATCCTCAGCGGGCGAGAGAACGTCGTGATGATCGCCCAGTTGCGCCACGTCAAGAACCCACGCAAGATCGCGGATGACCTGCTCGCTCGGTTCTCGCTGACCGACGCGGCCACGCGGAAGGTGTCAACGTATTCGGGTGGCCTGCGCCGCCGCCTCGACATCGCGATGAGCCTCGTCGGGAATCCGCCGGTCATCTTCCTCGACGAGCCAACGAGCGGGCTCGACCCTCAGGCGCGCATCGAGGTGTGGGAGGCCGTCAAGGAACTCGCCAAGCGCGGCGTGACGGTGCTGCTCACGACGCAGTATCTGG
>CAYQFU010000132.1:0-16380 GCA_964416775.1 uncultured Ktedonobacterales bacterium | reverse complement strand
CGGCCAGAGACGACGAACGGCCCCGCCTTCCTACCCCAAACGGGGAGTGAAGGCGGGGCCGATGGTCTGAGAAGAGCGTCGTCTATGGGGTCGTGTTGCCGGACGGTCCGGCGCCGATGTCGCCGCGGGATGCGCGGCGTCTCGGGCGGGTACCGAGCCGCAGCAAGGTCACAGCCACCACGAGAATCACCAGCCCGATCCCGAGAGTCACCACATCCATCCAGTGGAACCCCACCATGACCACGTGCCTCGCTTTCTGCCCTTACAGCTCCAGCCCGCGTCCGTGCACCTGTAGGTGCTGCCTTCCCAATAGGCCGACCGCCCCTCCTAGACCGACAAACTGACCAGGGGCAGCCCATAGTGGTTATACCGCGCCCGGTGCAGCCGGTCCGAGTAGTTGCTGTTCAGCGTATAGGCCCGGCAGTATTCGTGCCGCACGGTGCCGATCAGCCAGTTGATCCAGCAGTCCTTGAAGGTGACCGCGGACGGCTGGCTGTTATCGTACCACCTGTACCCGCTTGGCTGCAGGTGCGTGGCCGGAAACGGCCAGAAATGACGCAAGGGTTCGTGTGCCCTATCCCTGGCGCCGCTACCGCGTTCCCTTGTCTGCAAAAGAGTGAACGACATCCGCGCCGGCAAGGGGCGTTTCCATCCCATAGCTCATCTGCTATACTGAATTGTGAGAAGCGGGCGTGCGCATGTCGATTCCACTGCTCTCGTTCCCACGCGATCCATCGCGCGCCTGGCCACAGCGTGCGCCTGCCCGGTTTGTGCTAGCCGCTCCCTTCGACCGCTCCCAGCCCGGCCGGTTGTCAGACCCTCAATCGACCCCACCAACCCCACCGGCGCGGTGGATGGCACCCGGCGACCATTTCTGTCGCTGGGTGCGCCTCAGTTCGGCCCAGCAACAGGTGGCTTGGGAGATGGTGGAGCATACGCAGGTCACCGTGCGGCGTGAGCGGATGGCGGGCGCGTGCCACGATGAGCGAAAGGGGTCCTGACATGGGATGGTGGCCATTTCGGCGGCGCTCTGGGGGCGGGACGGCCGCCCAAGGGGCAGACGCGGCGATCAGCGGGCGCACGGTGATGGGCCGGCGCTTCCTGCGCGGGGTGCCTTACGTGCTGCCGAAGGACATGGGCGAGGTCAACCGGCTCGACTTCCAGCACTATATGATGCGCGCCGCGTTGCGGAGCAACTACGCGGCCCCGATTGGCCGGCCGGAGAGCATCCTGGACGTGGGCTGCGGCACCGGCCGCTGGGCCGTCGAGATGGCGGCCGAGTTCCCGCAGGCCAATGTGGTGGGCGTCGATGTGGTGGCGCCCGCGGCGGACGCGGCCGTGGGCGACGCGGAAACGCGGCCGGCGAATTATGCCTTCGTGCCGGGCAATGTCCTGGAGGGGTTGCCGTTTGACAGTGGGCGCTTCGCCTACGTCCACCAGCGCTACATGATCGGCGCGATCCCCCGCGACCGCTGGCCGGACGGCGTCCGCGAGCTGGCGCGGGTGGCGCGGGCGGGCGGCTGGATTGAACTAGTGGAGGCGGGCACCTCGGAGGGCGGTGGCCCGGCGCTACGGCAGGTGGACGCCTGGGTGGCGGCGGTGCTGGAGCGGCGCGGGCTGGACATCCACCTGGCGACCCATCTGGGCGACTTCCTGCGCCAGGCGGGCGTGCGGGACGTGACGGTACGCAGGCTCCCCCTCCCACTGGGCACGTATGGGGGACGCCTGGGCGGTCTGGTGGAGACCGACTACTTCGCGGCGGTCAACGCGATGAAGGCCCCAGTGGTCGCGCTGGGGATGGCCAGCGAGCAGGAACACGAGGCCGTGGCACAGGCGGCGCGTGAGGAAGTGCGCCGCGGCCGGTGCATCTTCCCGGTCTACGCGGTCTTCGGCCGACGCCCGTAGCACGACAGGAGCACCAGGAGCACTTCGCCGCGCCACCACTGGTGGGTGGGAACCCGAGACGGCGGATGAAGCCGTTGGGCCGATCACGATCGGCGGGGCTCCTGAGGAGTAGTCGCACCATGAGTGCTGTACTTCCGTTGCCAGGCTGTAGTCCTGGGCAGGGGTCTGGTAGCCCAAGCCGTGGTAGGGCCGCGTGTGCTCTTGTGTCGCGGACGTAGCGGTCGAAGCGAACCACGAGCTTCGGGGACGGTCTGTTAGTTCGTGGGGTAGACCTTCGTCTACATATGTGTGAAATCACGCGCCGTAAGAAGCGCGGTGAGGCCAAGGGCGACGGGCGCGATCAGCTGCCATCGGGGGCGCACTCGGGGGAGCGAAGGAACCGCCTCATCGCGCCGCTCCAAGACGTCAGCGGTCGGGCGAGGTTGAAGATGATGCCTCTCGGCATGCACGCGTTCCGCAACAGCCGGGCGGATTCGATATCATCAGCGAGGGGCACACGGATCGAGGTTGATGGGGCGAGGTACTATGCACTGTTGACGTACGCGGCAGTTTCCCTACAGTAGGGCACGAGGGTGCACATGCCTATTACCGGATCCGGTTGAGGTGTCGTGCTGTCGTCCGCCGGGCGTCCACCGGACGCCCCTACGCAGAGCGGGCGATGATCCCGGTATGGTATCAGAATGCACGGACTATAGGTGTTGGTAGGAGCAGGAGCATATGGGACGATCCATCCCGCAGCGACAACTCGGCGCGGATTTCAGTGGTCTCGATACGCAACCTTTGCAGCGCGCACTGCATGCCGCGAGAAAAGTTCCGGAAATTACCATCTTCTTCTGGATCGTCAAATTGCTGACCACGGGGATGGGTGAGACCACGTCGGACTACCTGGTCTACCACATCTCTCCTTATATCGCGGTAGCTCTTGGGGGCATTGGGCTGGTAGCCGCGCTGCTCCTGCAGCTCGTGGTGCGACGGTATATTGCCTGGATCTACTGGTTAGCCGTCGTCATGGTCGCTATCTTCGGCACGATGGCAGCCGATGTCATCCACATTGTGCTGAAAGTGCCGTATCTCGACTCCAGCGTGTTCTTCGCGGTTGTGCTTGCCGTCATCTTCGTGGGCTGGTATGCAACCGAGAAAACGCTGTCTATCCACAGCATCTATACCCTGCGCCGCGAGCTGTTCTATTGGGCAGCTATCATGGCGACGTTCGCATTGGGGACCGCCACCGGAGACATGACGGCTTCGACCTTACGCCTGGGGTACTTAGCCTCCGGTGTGCTGTTTGCCGTCTTGTTCGCGCTGCCGGCGCTGGGTTACTGGCTGTTTGGTCTGAACGCGATTTTTGCCTTCTGGTTTGCTTACATCATGACGCGGCCGCTGGGGGCTTCGTTTGCCGACTGGTTTGGGAAGGCGAAGTCCGTCGGTGGCATGGGGCTGGGAACCGGGCCGATCAGTCTGGTGCTCGCGGTCTTGATCATCGGCTTCGTCGCCTACCTGACCGTCACGCGCAAGGATGTGACGGGCTATGTGACGAGCCGGGGCAAACGCGTGATGAGGCAGGGAGTGGTCGAGGTGGGTAAGCGAGACTGAGGGGACGACCGCGATACCAGGTGAGCGGGGTGGTCGATGACGGCGTCGACCATCCCAACAGGGACAGGGTTTATTGCGTCGTATCGTCGAGAGGAAGGGGAAATCTCATCTGATACCACTGGAATCCTCCGTGCGACGAGTCGGAAGGACCGAGGTTCACAAATCCCAATCGTTCGTAAAAACCAGTCAGATGGGCTTTGCATAACAACAGGGCGGCGTGCTTGTGTTGCTGTCGAGCATTTGCAAGGATGGCTTGAATCAGGTGCTTCGCGATCCCAAGACCTTGCCAAGCGGGGAGAACAGCGAGGGAGAAAATCACGACATACTCTCCAGTGGGGTCATGCCCGATCATGGATTTCAATGCCTCATCAGCGATGTCGTCTTTGGTGGTGTTGCCCGTATTGATAAAACCGACGATGCCTGTGCTGGTGTCCGCTACGATAAAGCCTTCGGGGAATCGCCTGATACGGACCTCGATTTGCTCGCGCGTTGCCGCTTCCGCGGGCAGAAATACTGCCTGTTCGATAGCAACACAGGTTTCGAGGTCGGCAGGAATTGCCTGCCTGAGATGATACGATTTGGCCACGTCTAACTTTGCTCGTGTTCGTCTGGGGTGAACCGCGGTGCGTCGCAGGATCACGGAGTACGGAATCTGGTTGCAATGTTGCGCCTTCGACCGACGGGCGTCCAGCGGACGAGGGGCGCATATCCATGCGCCCCTACGAAGGGCAGGCGTTCAGGGGCCGAGGGCGCAGCTCCATGCGCCCGTATACGGATGGACCGGATGGCGCAGACAAGGTGACACAGTTTAGCATTCACATGCTGTATGAGGGTCTGAAGCGCTGAGAGTATCTACTCTATTTCGCGCACATGGATCGCTCGGATGGCCAGCGCTCACGGCGCGCAGCATTATGTCGAATCCGCATGGATGGGTGTCGGTGCGCCAGGCGGGCGCATATTTATGCGCCCCTACGGAGTGGGGGAAGGGATCACCCGAATCCGATAGTATGGCGGCTCCGCACCCGTGAGGACGCGCAGGGCATGTGCCGAGCGCGCAGCCAACGTAATCAACGTGTTTGCGGGTTGGACCTATGCGTAACCATCGCCTGCCATCCTGCCGTTGTGACCGGGCGGGTGGCGCCCTCGCCGCTGTAAACTCGCCGGCCCGCAGGCGCCACGGGGCCCTCCGCAAGCGCGGGAAAGGCGGGACACCCCGAGTTTGAGCGGCACCGGGGGCGAGGCACGTGAGGCGACGCCTCCAGCAGCAAGGAGAGCACCCACACCAGAGAGGTGCAATAGACCAATGGCAGAGCGACTTGACGGGACGGTGGCGCTCATCACCGGCGCTAGCAGCGGCATGGGAGCGGCCACGGCACGCGCGTTGGCCGCACAAGGGGCCGCCGTCGCACTCGCGGCGCGGCGCTTGGACCGACTTGAGCAGATGGCGCAGGACATCACGCGAGACGGTGGGCAGGCGCTGGTCCTCGCAGCCGACGTGAGCGACAAGACCCAGGCGCAGACCGCCGTCGAGCGCACGGTGGCGCAGTGGGGGCGGCTGGATATCCTGGTGAACGCCGCGGGCACGGCAACGCTCGGCCCCATCCTGGACGCCCCGCTCGACGAATGGGAGCAGATGGTGCGCGTGAACCTGCTCGGAGTGCTTTACACCACCCGCGCCGCCCTGCCGCACCTGCTCCAGGCGGCCGAAGGCGGCCCACGCCAGGTCGCCGACCTGGTCAACATCAGCTCCATCTCGGGGCGGATCGCCCGCAGCGGGGAGGGGGTGTACGCCGCGACCAAGTTCGGCGTGGCCGCCTTCAGCGAGTCGCTCAGGCAGGAGGTCACCAGACGACACGTGCGGGTCGCGGTGGTCGAACCGGGGTCCACGGTGACCGAGCTGGGAAGCCACGTGCAGGGGGAGCAGCTCCAGCACATCCTGCAGCGCTATCTTGGCTTTGAGCGGCTCGCGGCGGAGGACATCGCCGACGCCATCCAGTACATCGTGACACGCCGGCGCCGCGTTGCCGTCAACGAGCTCTTGATTCGTCCGGCCGAGCAGGAAGCGTGACGCGGAACACCGCGCGCCAACGCGTCCAGGCGGCTGCCTTCCAGGAGCCAGCGAATGGCGCATTGGAATCGCTGGTTCCCACTCTGGCGCTGGAGCTGCAGCCACTCCGCGTCGACGCCGTCGCCCCTGGGGCGATTGCCACCGCCTGGTGGAGCAACCTGCCCAACCAAGCACGTGCAGAACTGTTCGCACAAATCGTCTCCGCAACGCCCGTCAAACGGAACGGTCGTCCAGAGGACGTGGCCCAGGTCATCACCACGTTTATCTCGAACACATTGGTGACTGGCATTATTGTCGATTGTGCTGGTGACGCACATCTCCGGTGACATCACCAAACAGGAGAGGGGGCTTCGCGGGCGCAGAGCGGAAGGGGTGTCCTCCATCCACCGTCCCGAAGCCCTCCGCGCGCGACTCCACAACCACCGCTGGACAGCCGCACTCCGCATCTGCTACCCTGGCGACTACGACCCGCAGCGTTCATCCGCATTCACTCACACCCGGAGGAGCGCATGAAGTACGGTTTCGTCATCGACCAGCGCAAGTGCATCGGCTGTCACGCCTGCACGGTCGCGTGCAAGGCCGAGCACGACATGCCCATCGGGGTGTACCGGACGTGGGTCAAGTACATCGAGAAGGGCGAGTTCCCCAATACGCGCCGCCACTTCCTCGTGAACCGCTGCAATCATTGCGATGACGCGCCGTGTGTGGCGATTTGCCCCACGAAGGCCCTCTTCAAGCGCGCCGACGGCATTGTGGACTTCGACCGCGACCGCTGCATTGGGTGCAAGAGCTGCATGCAAGCCTGCCCATACGATGCGCTGTACATCGATCCCACCACGCATACGGCCGCCAAGTGCAACTATTGCGCCCACCGCGTGGACCAGGGCCTCCAACCCGCCTGCGTCGTCGTGTGCCCGGAACAGGCCATCGTCGCGGGCGACCTCCACGACCCGAACAGCCAGATCGCCCGGCTCGTCGGTCGCGAGAGCGTTCGGGTGCGCCGGCCGGAGCAGGGAACCGGTCCCAATGTGTATTATATCGGCGCCGACGAGAGCGCCATCGATCCCGAAGCCCTCGACGCAGACGTGGATCTCTACATGTTCATGCGGCCCGCGCGCCTGACCTCCAGCGGCACGGTCGCCCGAGCCCCTGTCGCCGCCGCCGCGCCCGCCTCGCCACCAGCGATCCCTGCCGCTCGTTCCGCGGCGCTTGCCGGCGCACCTGTCGTGGCGGGCGCCGCATTGGCCGGGCTGGCGCCGGTCGGTGCCGAGGAGGCACGCGCCATCGAGCTGCGGGCGCGGGGCGTTCAGGATCGCCGCACCTATCGCGGAGCCGCACGCGTGGCGTACGACATTCCCAAGGCGCGGCCATGGGGCTGGAAGGTGACCGCGTACCTGGGCGCAAAATCCATCGCCGCAGGCGTGGTCCTCGCGGCCTGGTTCAGGCTTGGGCTGGGGCTCGCTTCAGGAGGGCGCACGCTCGTCAGCCTGGGGGCACCCGCGATTGCCCTGGTGTGCCTGGGGATCACGCTGCTGTTCCTGGTGGGCGACCTCAAGCGCCCCGAGCGGTTCTGGTATATCCTGCTCAAGCCGAACTGGCGCTCGTGGCTGGTATGGGGCGCGTGGATCCTGCTGCTGTACGGCGCGCTGTTGGCGGTATGGGCGGCCGGATCGCTGCTGGCACTCATTGGATATGTCGATCTGTTCGCCTGGCAGGGGCCGGTGCGCGTGCTGGTCTGGCCGGCGGCGCTCCTGGCCGCGGCGGCGGCCGGCTACACGGCCTTTCTCTTCGGCCAGGCGGAGGGGCGCGACTTCTGGCAGAGTCCGCTGCTGCTGCCGCACTTGCTGGCGCAGGCGCTGCTGGCCGGGGCGAGCGTGCTGGTGCCGCTGGGAGTGGCTGTGGGGGCCGATGCTCCGGCCGTCGGGCTGCTCGGCCGTGTGCTGCTGGGCGCCGTGGTCGCGCACGCCGTGCTGGTGGGCAGCGAGCTCTTCGTGCCACATACCAACCGCCACGTCGCGGCCGCGGCGCACGTGATGGTCGTGGGTCCGCTGCGCGGGTGGTTCTGGGCGCTGGCGGTGGGCACCGGCATCGTGCTGCCGGTGGTGCTCATCCCCGTGGCACTGGCGACGGGCGCCGGCGTGCTGCTGGCGCTGGCGTCGGTGGCGGCGCTCGTCGGGCTGTTGGCCTACGAGCACTGTTATGTGGTGGCGGGCCAATCGGTGCCGCTGAGCTAGGCCTCTCGCGGACGGCGCGGAGCAATGGACAGGAACGACGGGAACGACAGGAGCAGCCATATGCGCCAGCACGATCAGCAGCAGAGCGGCGCCCGGCCGGCCGGCGGAAGCGCGCGGGACGGCGGCGGTGACATGGCCCCCAGCGGCCAGCCGTTCGTCACGCGTGAGCTGGCCTCGTGCCCACCACCCGAGCGCTGGCACGACTGGACGGAGCTCGACGCCAAGGCCTGGCCCAAACGCGTCGAGCGCCACTACAGCATCATTCCTACCGTCTGCTTCAATTGCGAAGCGGCGTGTGGGCTGCTCGCGTATGTGGACAAAGAGACCGGCCGCATCCGCAAGCTGGAGGGCAACCCCTATCACCCCGCCAGCCGCGGCCGCAACTGCGCCAAGGGCCCCGCCACCATCAACCAGATCAACGATCCTGAGCGCATCCTCTACCCCATGAAGCGCACTGGCGCCCGTGGCGAGGGGGGCTGGGAGCGCACCACCTGGGACGAAGCGCTCGACACCATCGCCGCCAGGATTCGCGCCGCGATTGTCGAGGACCGCCGGGACGAAGTCATGTATCACGTCGGCCGTCCCGGCCACGATGGCTATATGGAGCGGGTGCTGGCCGCCTGGGGGGTGGACGGCCACAACAGCCACACCAACGTCTGCTCGGCAGCCGCCCGCTTTGGCTACAACCTGTGGTCCGGCTCGGACCGGCCTTCACCCGATCACGCCAACGCGCGCTTCATCCTGCTCATCAGCTCGCATCTCGAAACCGGGCACTACTTCAACCCCCAGGCCCAGCGCATCATCGAAGCGAAGATGGCCGGCGCGAAAATCGCCGTTCTCGACCCCCGCCTCTCCAACACCGCCAGCATGGCCGACTACTGGCTCCCCACCCAGCCCGGCAGCGAGGCGGCCGTGCTGTTGGCGATGGCCAAGGTGCTGCTGGACGAAGACCTCTACGACCATGACTACGTGCGACGCTGGACCAACTGGGACGCCTACTTGCGAGCGCGCCACCCGGGCGAGCCGGTCACGTTCGAGCGCTTCATCGCCGCGCTGCGTGAGCTGTACGCCGAGTACACCCCAGCGTTCGCCGAAGCCGAGAGCGGCGTCCCCGCCGGCCAGATCGTCGAGATCGCGCGGCTGATCGGCCAGGCGGGCTCTCGCTTCGCCAGCCACACCTGGCGCGCTGCCGCCTCTGGCAACCTCGGCGGCTGGCAGGTTGCGCGCACCCTCTGGTTCCTCCAGGTGCTCACCGGCAGCGTTGGCACCTCCGGTGGCACGGCTCCCCACAGCTGGAACAAATTCGTCGCCGCGCCGCCCAAGCGCCCGGCCTCTGGTCCCGACGTGTGGAACGACCTGCTGTATCCCGCGGAATATCCCCTCGCCCACTACGAGATGAGCTTTCTGCTGCCCCACTTCCTCAAAGAGGGCCGCGGCAAGGTCGCCATGTACTTCACGCGCGTGTACAACCCGGTGTGGACCAACCCCGACGGCGCCAGCTGGGTGGAAATGCTGACGGACGAGAGCAAGATCGAGCTGCACGCCGCGCTCACGCCGACGTGGTCCGAAACGGCCTGGTACGCCGATTACGTGCTGCCTATGGGCCACGCCACCGAGCGCCACGACCTGATGAGCCAGGAGACCCATGCCGGCCGCTGGATCGCCTTCCGCCAGCCCGTCCTGCGCGTCTACCGCGAGCAGGGTGGCGAGCGCTTCCGCTACACGTACGAAGCCAACCCCGGCGAGGTCTGGGAGGAGGACGAGTTCTGGATCGCGCTCTCCTGGCGTATCGACCCCGACGGCAGCCTTGGCATTCGTCAGTACTTCGAGTCGCCAACCCGGCCTGGCGAGCCGCTCACCGTCGAGGAATACTACGCCTGGATCTTCGAGCACAGTGTCCCCGGCCTGCCCGAGGCCGCCGCCGCCGAGCAGATTAGCCCGCTCGCCTACATGCGCAAGTACGGCGCGTTCGCCATCCCCGCCGACCGTGCGCCCGTGCTCCAGCTCAACGAGCGTCCGCTTTCAGACCTGCAGCTCGGCGACGCGGTCGTGGATGCGGAGACAGGCGTGGTCCGAGGCGGGGCGCACGACGGGCCGGCGCTCGGCGTGATGGTGGATGGCGTGGCGCGCGAAGGCTTTCCCACTCCCTCGCGCAAGCTCGAGTTCTATTCGGCGACGATGGACGAGTGGGGCTGGCCCGAGCACGCCACCCCCGGCTATATTCGCAGCCACGTCCATCCGGCCAATCTCAGCCGCGATGCCGGCGAATACGTCCTCGTCCCCACGTTTCGCCTGCCTACGCTCATTCACACTCGCTCCGGCAACGCCAAGTGGCTCTACGAGATCTCCCACAGCAACCCCATCTGGGTCCATCCGCAAGACGCCGCTCGGCTCGGCGTCGGCAGCGGCGACCTGCTCAAGGTGCACACGGAGATCGGCTGGTTCGTGGATCGCGTCTGGGTCACCGACGGGATTCGGCCGGGCATCCTCGCCTGCTCGCACCACCTCGGCCGCTGGCGGCTCGCCCGCGACTCCGGCAGCGACCGCTGGTCTTCCGCGCTGGTGGACTTTCGCCAGGTGGCCCCTGGGCAGTGGCGCATGCGCCAGCTCGAAGGCATTCAGCCGTTCGCCAGCGACGACCCCGACTCCGAGCGCATCTTCTGGCAGGAAGGCGGCGTCCACCAGAACCTCACCTTCCCGGTGCACCCCGATCCCATCACCGGCATGCACTGCTGGCACCAGAAGGTGCGCGTCGAGCGGCCCGCGCCCGACGACGCCTACGGCGACGTCTTCGTGGACACCAATAAAGCGCACGAGGTCTACCGCCGGTGGCTGGCGCTTACGCGGCCGGCCGCACGCGCGGACGGTCTGCGCCGCCCGCTCTGGCTCACGCGTCCATACCGGCCCGCGGCGTCCGCCTTCTACCGGTCCGCCCGCGTCGTCGCGCCGCCCAACCTGTGATGCGTTCCCTGGAGATCCTCTATGTCAATCCCGTGAGGCGAGCGACCACACTTAAGTCGGCTGGATGAAGTACCGTCCTCTGATGCACTTGATCGCATAGCGGGCGGACTCTTTGACCCAAGCGGCCCGACATCTTCCCTCATCCTGCTGCTCAATGCTCTCCAAGAGAGGCAGAACGCTCTCATCGCCCACGTGGCCGAGCGCGACTACTGCCGTGTCACGAACACACGCATTGGGGTCTGTGGTCCGGGCCAGCAACAGATCCAGTGAGGCGGGACCCGCGCTCTCTGCCAGGGCGCGGAGGGCATTGCAGCGGACATCGATGTTGGGATCATCGAGCGCGCGGACGAGCGGTGCGAAGACTTCAGCGTTGATTAGGTGGCCGAGCGTGCTCGCGGCTGTCATCCGTACGCCGTCGTCTTCAGTTGGCTCGGTCAGGCGTGCCGCCACCGCCTCGATAGCCCCTGGGTCGCGGAGTTTGCCCAGCGCCTCGATCGCAGCAATCCGGACCCAGCGATCGGAATCAGCGAGCATGACGATGAGCGGTACGACGGCCCGCGGATCGCCTAACTGCCCCAACGCATTGGCACTGCATGCGCGGACATTGCCGTTGTGATCCAGAAGTGCGGCGACGAGTGGACCCAGGGCAGGCTCGCCAAACCGTGCGAGCGCCATGGCAGCATCCTGCCACGCTGTGATATCTTCGGTATCTCCCGACTCCACCCGAAACGAGTTGATCAGTGGACCAATCGCTCGCTGGTCACCGATTCGGGCAAGTGCCTTCGCCGCTTCCTGGCGAGCATGCGGCGACTCCCACTTGAGGACATCGATGAGCGGTTCGACCGCCCGCGGGTCGCCTAACCGGCCGAGCGTCTCGATAAGCAGTTCCGTCCCCCACCCGGCCGTGCCGTGGGCGAGGACCTGAAGCAAAGGAAGGACCGCCGGTTCGCCCAGCTCCTCCAGACGCTTGGCGGCCTGTTCACGTTCCACCCACGCCATGCGTTCAGCCGTGAGGATGGCGATAAGGCGCGCAATTTCGTCTGGCCAATGGGACTGATGCATCTTGCCCCCTGTACTAATCCTATTGCGCTGACGTGTGCCGCGCGTGTTGTCGGCGCGAGCACTCCGGGTGCAACTGTGGTGGGAACTGGGTCGGGCTGTTCTCAAGCGGCTTGAGAACCGTGGGTCTGCCAGGCCGCCAAGCAGATCTGGGCATCGTAGGGTTCGTGCTTGAGCCCCATCGCATGGATGATGCGCACCCAGACGTTGGCTAACGCCCGCGCGGCCATGCTGTGGCTCTTGCCCTCCTGCCGCTTGCGCTGGTAGTACGCCTCTGCCCACGATTCGCGGAAGATGGATTGCCAGGCGAGATGATACAGCACATTCAGGAAACGGTCGAGCCGTTGGGGGCTGAGAGCCTTTCCCCGACGCCGTCCGTCCCGCAAGTAGCTCACTTGCTATGCCTGGTCTAACGTGTAAGGGGGGCTATCAACGTGCCGGGCGCTCGCCCAGCGTCACGGTCACCGTCTTCTGCGCCGACCCGCGCTGCACGGTGATCTTGACCTGTGTGCCTGGCGAGAGCTGCTGGAGTATGCCCGCCAGGTCGCCGTTGCCGTTGATCGTCGTGCCGTTTACGGCGATGATGATGTCGCCGACCTGTAAGCCCGCCTGTTGCGCGGGGCTCTTCCCCGAGGCGTCGGGACTGAACCCCGTGATGAGCACTCCGTGGTCCACCGGTAGTCTATCGGCTGCCTGCAGATCGGGCGTCACGTCCACCTCACTGATGCCCAGAAAGCCCTGGCCGGTGTTCACCACGTGGCCGTACCTCACCAGCTGGCCGGCGATGAATTTCACGCGATTGGACGCGATCGCGAACCCGATGCCGTTCGCCGCGCCGCCGATGTTCGGATCGGTCGCCGCCAGGGTGGGAATGCCGATCAACTGGCCATGCAGGTCCACGAGTGCCCCGCCGCTGTTGCCCGGATTGATGGGCGCACTGGTCTGGATCAGTCCTGTCAGGGTGCCCGCCGGCCCACTGGGGGCCTCGCTGGCCGTGCGGTTGAGCGCGCTCACAATGCCAAACGTGGCGGATTGTGCCAGACCCAGGGGTGTGCCGATGGCTAGTGAGAACTGCCCCACCTGGACCTTGCTGGAGTCGGCGAAATTGATGGGCGGCAGGCCCGATTGGCTCACCTTGAGGACCGCCAGGTCGTCCCCTGACGCTGCGCCCACCAGCTGCGCTGACAGGGTCTTGCCACTGGAAAGCACGACCCGGAAGGTGCTGAATCCCGCCACCACGTGATCGTTCGTCACGATGTACCCATCGGTTGAGATGACCTCTCCCGACCCGATGCCCCCTCCTTGCGCTCCCGAGCTCTCGACCACCACCACCGAGGGCTGCACGACATGGATTACATTGACCACCGTCTGTTGCAGATCGGTCGCCGCGGCCGGTACCGCGACAGTGGGCGCGGCCGCTACCGAGCCGCCAGTGGACCCGCCCTGGGTGTTGCCATTGGTCTGCGCAGTGCAGCCCAGCGTGATCAGCACGCCAAGCAATAGCGCCGCACCCAGGGCCGCGCGTACACGAGCGCCAGCCAGCGAGCGGCACGCGGGCCGGAGTCGTGAGGTGGGGGCGGCGGCTTCACGTCTCGAGCATACGGGAGCATCCGTGGTCGTATCGCGAATCGTTGACGTGCTCACCTTGACACCTCTCAGTCCGGTGGCCCGCGGCGGCGGCAACGCTACTGGTCATCGTCGCAGCACGCGGGCCACGCGTTGGCCCGCCGCCTGCCTTTAGCGATGGTACGGGACCACAGCGGGCCAGGTCGCGGGTGAGAGGTTACAGTTTGGTCAGGATTGTACGGGGTAGCGTCACTCCGCGGGCGTGGGCGGCTCGTCCTGTGAGGTGCCGGCGTCCTGTTCGCCACCGGGTTGCGCGGCGGGCATGCCTGGGTAGTTGGCGAGCCCCTGCGCGCGGGGGTCGCCGGCCGGCCGGCCTCCGGGGTGCGGTGGATACCACGCCGCGGGTGGGTACACCGGGAATGCGGCTCCTGGCGGGGGATACGCGGGATAGGCGGGATAGGCGCCGGGTGGAGGATACGCGTTCCCCCATGGCGTGGCCGGCATGGGGCGAGGCGTCGCGGCGCCGTTCGGGCTGGCTGGCGTCCGATAGATCTCCGGGGGCGGCGGATACACCGGGCTGACCGGGAAGGATGTGGGCTGCGGCCCCGGCCCCAGTGCGGGGGTACCGGGTGGCAGCGCCGGCGGATACATGACGAATGGCGGCGCGGGCGGCAGCGTCGGCAATGCGCGCACGGGCCACTGTGGCAAACTGGCCGAGGCGGCGCCGATGCGACCCGCCAGCGACCCAAAGCCGAGCGCGACGGCGGCGGCCACCACCTCCTGGATCACCAGGCCTGCCACCTCGCCGCCGACCATCCCCGCCGAGAGGTTCGGCGAGGTGTTGAGGATCCCGGTGATCGAGCCGTCCGTATGCACCAGCAGTACGGCGAGCACGCTGGCAAGGATCCAGATCGCCGACCCAATCGCGGATGTGAGCAGCCCGGCGAGGGTTCCCGCGGAGCGCCGCCCAGACGCGCTGGCGGCGACTCGACCCGCGGCCCAGCACAGCCACATGCTGATGGCGAAGCCGAGCAGGCACGATCCGTACGTGGCCGTCAGTAGCGGACCCAGCCATTGCGCCATGATGGAGGGGTTGAGACCTCCGCCCTGCGCGCCATAGTACAGGCTCTGGATCGCTCCCTGGCTCTCCAGCGCCGCCGACACCGACACGACTACCTGCAGCACGCCAAAGAGCCCGCTGAGCGCCCCGAAGGTCAGCGCGTAGCGTCCCATGGAGTGGCTGGCTGGCGAGGGTGTTCCGGGTCCGGCCTGGCCTCCAGTCATCGAGGGTGAACTGCTCCAGGGTTGCTGCATGTGGCTCCGCTCTTTCAGGTTCCCGCGATGGCTGATACCGATTGTGATGGAATGGTGGGCGTCCGGCGGACGGCGAGCGATCACCGGACGGGCGCATATCCATGCGCCCCTACAACGGGTGGGCGATCATTGGGTGGTCGTCCACCGGATGGGCGTCCACCGGGCGGGCGTCCACCGGGCGGGCGATCACCGAGATCGGGCATGTCGGTGGCGCCTTTCCTCAGAGTCGGCGCCCGCGCTGTCTATTCGTCGTCGAAGGTCACGTCGAAGGTGTCGTCGGCCGGGCCTTCGTCGCCGGACGCGCCGTTCGCGCTGTGGTGGCCGTTGGCGCCATTGGCCCCGTGCGCGCTGGTGCCGTTGCCAGACTCGTGCAGCTGCATCAGCTCGCTCAGGTCCAGCGCGTTGGCGTCAAATGCTCCACTCGCACCACCCATTCCAGCGCCGCCATGCGATGCCACCAGCCACTGGTAGAGCAGCTGGAGCTGGTCCTCGTTGGCGAAGTACAGCGTGAGCGCGCCTTTGCCCTTCGTGGTGCGCTGCAGCCGCACCTTCATCTGCACGGCCCGCGTGAATTCCTCTTCGAGCACGCGCGTCTCATAGCTCTGCGGCCGCGCTTTCCCGCCGTGCCGGTCCGCGGTCAGGCGCAGACTCTCCGCGTTGAGTCTGCGCGCGAGCTCTTCCGCGCCGCGCACGCTCTCTTTTTTCGCGATGATCTGTTTCATGGCGTAGATGCGCTCGGCTTCGCCATTGATCTGTAGCACGGCGCGGGCATGCCCCTCGGTGAACACCTTGGGCATGGTGATCAGCGCCTCGCGCACTTCGTCGGGCAACTGCAGCAGGCGGATCGTGTTCGCGACGGTGGCGCGGTTCCGTCCCACGCGCTGCGCCACGTCTTCCTGCGTCAGTTGGTACTCCTCGATCAGGGTGACGTAGCCCTGGGCTTCCTCCAGTGGGTTCAGATCGGTCCGCTGCAGGTTCTCGACCAGCGCCATCTCCAGCATCAGCTGCGGCGTCGCGTCCTTGATGACGACCGGTACGCGCTCGAGCCCGGCCAATTGCGCCGCGCGCCAGCGCCGCTCACCGGCGATCAGCTGATAGCGCGCGCCGCCGTCATCTTCGCCCGCCACGGCCACCAGCAGCGGCTGCAATAAGCCATACTGCAGGATCGAGTCGCGCAGCTCCAGCAGCTGTTCGTCGTCGCCCATGGGCGCGCGCGGCTGATGTGGGTTCGGCACGATGGCGTCGACTGGCACCTCGAACAGCGCCGAAGACGACAGGCTCGTATCCAGTGGCACCTCGTCCGGGATGGGTGTCGTGCCGGGGATCAGGGCGTCTAACCCGCGTCCCAGCCCGAATCGTTGCTTAGGCATTGCTGGTTACCCCCTCAGCCCTCGCGATTACTTCTTCCGCGAGTGCCTTATAGGCCATCGCCCCGGGCGAGCGCGGATCGTGCTGCAGGATCGTCAGTCCGAAGCTCGGCGCCTCCGACAACCGCACGTTGCGGGCGATCATCGTGGTGAACGCCTCCCTGGCGAAGTGACTGCGCACATCCTTGACGATCTCGTTGGCTAACTTGGTGCGTGGATCGTACATGGTCAGCACCACACCAAACAGCGTGATGCTTGGGTTCAACCGGTCGCGCACGAGCTTGATCGTCTTGATCAGCTGCTGCATGCCTTC
>CAYQFU010000131.1:8067-16559 GCA_964416775.1 uncultured Ktedonobacterales bacterium | reverse complement strand
CTGTCGCGCGGGTATCCGGCATCCGGCTGGGCGAGGACCGCCTCCGGCTCCCCTCCTGGCTGCCTTCGCCACTGCGGCGCCGAGCCACTGGAGGAGAGGGCCTCCATCGCGCTGGGAAGGAGAGCACGACGTGAACATCCACAACCCGCGCGACGTCGAGCAATGGCTGGCGCGCAACCTCGCCTGGCCCGCGGTGCTCCTCATCTCCCTGATCACCATGACCGGTGCCATCGCTCACGAAGCCGCCGCCGGTCCCGTCCTCGTGTCGCCACCCGGCCACCTGGATGCCTCCGCCGGCGCGCTCTCTGTCGCCTACGCTTCGCCACCGCCCCACATCGAAGCCGCCGCCGCGTACGTCTTCGACGGCGATACGGGCGCCGTCCTCTTGGCCAACCATCCCGACGACGAGCGCGCCATGGCCAGCTGCACCAAGATCATGACCGCGCTCGTCGCCGCCACCCATGGCTCGCTCGACCAGCTGATTACCGTCGGCTCCGACGCCGCCGCCTACGTCAATCCCGACAACAGCTACATGGGCGTCAGCGCCGGAGAGAAGCTCACCCTCCAGGATCTTCTCTATGGTCTGCTGCTGCCTTCCGGCAACGACGCCGCCGTGGCCATTGCCGACGCCATCGGCGGCAACCAGCCCAACTTCGTCGCCATGATGAATCAGGAAGCCCAGACCCTCGGCCTCACGCACACCCACTTCGCCGATCCACACGGCCTCGACGCGCCCGGCCATCACACGTCTGCCCGTGACCTTGCTGTGCTGGCCGTCGTCGCCTTGCGCAACCCCACTATCGCCCAGATCGCCGCCACACTCCACGACGACATCCCCGCGACACCCACCCACAAGGCGTTCCACCTCTTCAACTACAACAGCATCTTGCCGGGCGCCCGCTCCGCGTATCCCGGCGCCGTCGGCCTCAAGCCTGGGAACACTGGCGCCGCCGGCTGGTGCGAAGCCTTCGCCGCCCGCCGGAACGGTCGTCTCATTGTCGGCGCTGTTCTTGCCGACCCCACCTGGTCGCAGCGTAATGTGGACATGCACCATCTGCTCGATTGGGCCTTCGCCCAGGAGGGCGTGCCTCCCGCCGGCTAGCCACCACCGGTGGCCAGCAATGCACGTGGCCGAGACGTAGCCAATCGGTCGTGTCAATCGTCCAGATTTACAGAAGGGAGCGCGGCCAGGCACCGTTCGTGTTATATCCCTCGCACCGGCCCAAAGGAGATCCCGTGTTTCCTATCGCACATGTCTGGCTCCTCGAGCGTCTCGTGCCCGCTCCGGCATCCGCCCACTACATCGGGTGCGTCTGGCCCGACATGCTCTTCGGCAGCCCTATCTCCCACCACGACTCCCACCAGCGCGGGGAGGCCCTGCTTGCCTTCGCCCGTGCCCGCGCCGCTGCCGATCTCCCCGGCGCTGGCGAATTCCTGGCCTTCGTGGTCGGCGCCATCACACACGGCAGCATTCCGCATGGCTTCGACTGGTACAGCGACGAGCAATACGGCGACGATCCCGCTCTCCGTGGCTATGCCTTCCAGCGCGGCGCACCGCTTGCCGACGCCACGGCTGCCGCCTGCCACCTCGCCCCGCAATACGGCCACTGGAAAGCGCACAACATCGTCGAGATGGCCTTTGAGCTAGAGCTCCACGCGGCAGACCCCGGCCACGCGGACCGCTTCGCCGCCGCCTGCGCCGACCCCAACGTCGTAGACCGCCTCGCCGCCGGCCTCGCCGATTTTTTCGGCGGCCCACCCGCGGCATTTGCCGCCTCCATGCGCAGCTTCGCCGACTGGTGGATACGCCCAACTTCGCCCGACGCGCTCGCTCATGTGTACGCCCGGCAGGTGCGCGCCAAGCACGGCGTTCCCGACGCCGACGAATCCGCGCTGGCCGCTCTCATCGTCCGTGCCGGCGAGCTCATCGCTCCCGATCGCGATACATTCCTCGCCACGTCCGTCAACCAGGTCGGCGCCCTTCTCGATGGTCTCGCCGTCCACTGACCACCCGCATCCCTGTACTGCCTGCCCGTCGTGTCGTATCATGCAGTGGAGCCCGTACATGTGCCAGCCGCTCGCCGCAAACCCATCCATAGCCAACCTGTCCTCCGTCGATTCCTCCCGCACCAGGCCATGCGTTCCAGCAATCAGCGCCTCTGCCACATGCCTGGCCGCTCGCCCTGTACCATTCCGCCTCCTGCCCAGCCGGACGGGAGATCGACGAAGGAAGAGCCGTTTCGGGATTGGGGAGGAGTTTATCCCCAATCAGGGCATGACAATTGCTGCGCTATACGGCACGCCCCCTCCTGGGCGCGTCACCTTCCACCTATCACCCCGCGCTCATGAGCAAGCGAGGCCTGTCACCACTTACCGTCCTATGACATGCATATCGCCTGACCCTGCATGGCCGCTACCCTTGCAGCGCTCGCGTACCGGTGCTATACTGCGCGCGCGGTACTCCGAAAGGGACTAAGACCTTGATGAATATGGACGATCAGACAGCCGCATATGAGGCCGATCGAGCGGCACATGCCGAGCGCGAGCGTGACCGCGATGTCGCCGTCGAGACTGAAGCTTCCGATCTGGGCAACGTTTCCCAGAGCGACAGTCTCCGCCTCTATCTGCGCGAAATCTCACGCATCCCCCTCCTCTCCGCCCAGCGCGAGCTCGATCTCGCGCAGCGCATCGAGCGAGGCGACCGCCTTGCACGCAATCAGCTCATCGAGGCCAATCTGCGGCTGGTGGTTAGCATCGCCAAGAAGTACGTCGGCCAGGGCCTGTCGCTTGAAGATCTCATCGGCGAAGGCAACATCGGCCTCATTCGCGCGGTCACCAAGTTCGACGCCAGCAAGGGCTTCCGCTTCTCCACCTATGCCACCTGGTGGATCAAGCAGGCCATCACGCGCTCTATCCTCGAAGGCACTCGCGCGGTTCGCCTCCCCGTCTACATTATGGAAGAGGTCATGCGCGTCAACCGCATGACCCGCCAGCTGTATCAGGAGCTGGAGCGCGAACCCAATCCCGAGGAGATCGGCGCCGCGCTCAGCATCTCGGGGAACCGCGTCAGCGAGCTGCTCGTCTGGGCTGAGAAGGTCTTCTCCCTCGACGCTCCTCTTTCCGAGGAGGAAGAGAATACCCTCGCCGACATCATCGAGGATACCAACACCCGTGGGCCGGTGGAAGCCACCGACCGCCAGCTCCTGCGCGACGAGGTGCGTCGCGCATTGGGCAACCTCACTCAGCGCGAGCGCGAAGTCATCGAGCTGCGCTTCGGCCTCAACGACGATCAAGACCACACCCTCGAAGAGGTTGGCAAGAAGCTCAAAGTCACCCGCGAGCGCGTGCGCCAGATCGAAGAGCGCGCCATCCGCAAGCTGCGCCATCCGCAGTCCAGCCGCCTCCTCAAGGATTACCTGGACTAGCCGCCGCGCCTGCCGTGCGCTCCGCGCCCGCCACGTGCCCGAGGGCGCGCTTTGCCCTGGCCATGCCTCAGGTAGCACGCTGCCGGACACCAGCGTCCGCTCGTTGCGCCGCGCACTACCCATGCGCGCGTGCTATGCTGGCCTCAGATCGGGGCGCCGAGTGGCGGTAGATCGCCGCCCGCTCGCGTCGGGCCGCGGGCTATCCACATATCCAGGTATACTCGGGCGTTGCCGTCACGGTCCCTCTGCGGCCGCATCGTGGAGTGCGCGCCAGGCCGGATCGTCCCAGATGGCTCGACCGGATGGGGTATCGAGGAGTAACCAGCCGTGACCACTCCCCACTCAGACGTGCACGACCCGTCACGGCTCTCGCTCCGCGCTCTGGATAGCATCGGCTTCGTCGGCGCGGGTGCCGTGGCCACGACCCTCGCCCGGGCCCTCTCCGCGCGGGGCGCCCGCATCGTGGCTGTCGCTTCGCGCCGGCCCGAGCGCGCCGCTGCGCTGGCCGCCGACCTTCCTGGCTGCCGGCCCGTGCCTGATGCCGCGGCTGTCGTCGCCGTCGCGGACCTCGTGCTGCTGGCCGTCCCCGACGACGCCATCGCCCCGCTAGACGCCGCCCTCCCGTGGCGCGCCGGCCAGCTCGCCGTCCACTTCAGCGGCGCGCGCGGTGCCTCAGCGCTCGCACATGCCGCCGCCTCGGACGCCGCTGTCGCCGCCCTGCATCCGCTGATGATCTTTCCGCGCCCCGCACCGGATGCGGCCAGCGCGCTCGCACGGCTGGCCGGCTGCACGTGGGCGCTCGAAGCGCCCGATCCGCGCGCCTCTGAGCGTCTGGAGACGCTCGTGGCCGCGCTGGGCGGCCGCATCGTGCGCCTGCGTGAGGCCGATCGCGTGCCCTATCATCTGGCTGCCGTGCTCGCCTCCAACTACGTGGTCGCGCTCCTTGGCGCCGCCGTTGCCCTCTGGCAGGACTTTGGCATCGCGGGCCCCGTCGCGCTGGAGGCGCTCGTGCCGCTCCTGCGTGCCACCGTGGAGAATCTTGCCGCGCTCGGGCCAGCCGCTGCCCTGGCCGGACCGGTTGCCCGCGGCGATGCTGGCACCGTCGCCGCCCATATGGACTGGCTCGCCACGCAGGTCGCGACCCACCCACACAGCGGCTCAGTCGATTCGGCCGCTCTGCTGACCGCGTATCGGGCCCTGGCCGAGCTGGCCATCCCACTGGCCGAGGCCCGGGGCAGCCTCACGCCCGATGCCGCCCGCGCCCTCCATGCCCTGCTGGAATCCGACCACTGACGGCCCCGGGCACGCGCGGCTGTCGGGCCGTTGGGTCACGGCCGAGATGCTCGCTATCCGCGGCGGCAACTGTGCGCCCGCCCGCTCATACGTAGCGGATGATCCCTCGCGGAGCCGCTTGCGTGTCAGGGTTACGGCCTGGCCTGGTACACCGCGAAGTGGTCGTACGCCACCTCGGTTCCCGCGTAGATCACCGTCGGCCCCAGCGTGCCCGGGACCGCTTGCGCCGTGCTATCGCGGACGGACGTGACGTAGTGGCCATTGACGAACATCCAGAACGTCGTTCCCCGTGCGATCACCGCGAGCTGGTTCGTCTGGTTCAGGCCGCGCTGGATGGCCTGGGAGTAGCCGTAGTCCAGGCTGATCCATGTCGTGCCGTCGTAGCGCCACACCTGGTACAGCCCTTCTGGCGAAATCAGCATGGTGAAGTGGGCTGTCCCGCCTGTTGGACCGGTCCCCACGCGCACGCGCAGCCCGGCGACGTCGGAGATGTTCCCGCGCAGGAAGGTCATGTTCACGCTCACGACGAAGTTCGCCGGCGCGACACCGGGCATGTCGAGGTTGGCGACGGACTGCGGCGTGCGATTGAGGACATGCAGCCGATCATCCGACCCAAAGAAGTATTGCCTGCCGTCCACCGCCCACCGATGGCTGTTGTCCGCCAGACTGTCGCTGAAGACAGGAGTCCCGCTGGTCGATGCCGCGAGCAGCGCCTCGGCCTGTTGCGCCGTGTGGCGTTGCTGCGCCGCCTGCGTTGAGTTCGGCGTCAGCGTCGGCGCGTAATCCAGTCCGCCGAAGTTGGGCAGCGACTGCCGCGGACCCGGCGCGGCCGTCAGCGCGCGCCAGCCCAGCGTGCCTCCTACGAGCAGAGCCGCCGCCACGACGCACGCCGCCGCTATGGCCACGCGCTGGCGCATACTCGGGGAGCGCCGTTGTGCCACAGCCTGCGGCGCGTTGGACGGCAGCCGTGGAGAGGATGAGGCCAGCGCGCCTGTGGCACGCGGCATCCCCATCGCCCCGGGCGCGACGCTCCGTGTGCCCGATGCCCCCGGCGCGGCGCCAGCGGCCAATACCGCGAACTGCCGCGTCACGCCACTGCTCGACGCCGCCGTCGCCGCCAGGCCCTCGCTCAGCGCCTGCGCGAACGCGCTCACATCGGGGAAGCGCGCCTCGGGAGCTTTCGCCAGGCCGCGCATCAGCGCGGCCTCCGCCGGCAGTGGTACGGTCGGGTCGATCTGCGAAGGCGGCGTGGGTGGCGCGTTCAGGATCGCCGCGCCCAGCGCTCGCGCGTCACCGTCGAAGGGATACTGCCCCGTCAACAAGAGGTACGCGATGACGGCCAGGGCGTATTGGTCGCTGGCGGGGCTGGGCTTGCCGGAGAGCTGCTCCGGGGCAGCGCACAGCAGCGCGTTCGCGATCCAGGGCGGCTCCGCCGTTGACGCTCGGGATGCCTCGGCCGCAGCGCCACTCGTCACCACAGCCTGGCCAAAGTCTGAGACGGCAGCGATGGGACCGCCCTGCGGCGCCGTGCGCACGAAGAGGTTGGCTAGCTTGAGGTCGCCGTGCACGTACCCTTGCAGGTGAACGCCATGCAAGGCCTTGGCCAGCTGCGTCACCAGTCGCGCCACGACACCGGCGCCCAGCGGCAGTTGCACCTGCCCCGTGCCGTCCGGTCGAACGTTGGCGGCCATAGACCCACCCGGCGCGAAGGCCATGGCCACGTAGATGGTCTGCTTGTCCTCGCCCACGGCGTAGACGGGCAGCACGTGAGTCTGGCGCAGCCCCGACACGGCATGCGCCTGCCGCGCGATGTCGCGCGCCGTGGGGTCGCTGGCATTGCCACGCAGCACCTTGAGCGCCACCTGGCTCGACGCACCGCCCTGCGCGGGACCTTCCGCCAGGTACACCTCGCCCGCACTGCCGCTGCCCAGCAGGCGTGTCAGTTTGTAAGGGCCAAGGGTTGTGCCTTCCCGACCTGCCACACGCACCTCCCAGACTGCTCCCGGTGCCGCGGGGCCGCCGATCACCAGCCCACCTGTCCGTTCCGAGTATACGGAGGCGACGTGGGAGCGTCAAGCGCCAGCGGCTCTGCCACGACCTTTGGGCCCGGTCGAAGCGAGCTATGTGAGTACCGCACAGCGCGTGAGTGCCATTTTCGTGCCGACGCGCAACACACGGCGCATGAAAGGGCGCGCGAGGCAGCCATACCGCCATTGGTGCGCGCGAAATGCCCGCGCTGGCTCTTGCAATCGGCGGGTCGCCATGGTATCATGATACCTGCGCAGTGGGCGTGTGAGATGGCCGCTGCATGGGCCTCTAGCTCAATTGGCAGAGCAGCTGACTCTTAATCAGCGGGTTCGGGGTTCGAGTCCCCGGGGGCTCACCACTCTAGGATTTATGGGCAGCGCAAGCTGCCCTTCGTTTTTGCTTCGAGGACTCACAGCGTTCATTGACACGCTAACTTTGCCTCGTGTGGCGTATACAGTCGCTCACGATTCCTGTTCCTCGACTGGATCGTGAGGTGCCCCATGCCCACCATCACCCGCCTGACGTCCTCCTTTGCTTTGTCCTTGCAGGCCGCGAACTAAGCGCCCAAGACTATCAAGAGCTACCTCGAAGCGGTACGGCTCTTCACCGACTACGTGACGCGACACGAGTTGCCCCTTGAGATCACCGCGATCGAGCGACAGCACGTCGAGGGCTTCATCGCCGAGCAATTGGAGCAGCACACGGCGTCCTCCGCCTCCGTCCGCTACAAGTCCTTGCAGCAGTTCTTCCGCTGGTGTGTCGAGGTATGATACTCCCCGAAAACTGGCTCTTCCTCACATTTGGTGCTGGACGGTTGCCAATGACGCGGTAAGATGAAGGGTGACAGGCGACATGTCGTCGTTCGCGCCTGCGCAAGAAGCCCCTGCTACATGGACCTTTCTCGCTTGCTTGACCTGCCGCAAGGCTTACGGGTTGTGGAGGCCCGCATCCTGGCCGCAGTCGTGGAGGTGGCGATCTGTTCACACCGGCCGACCAGCCATTGTCCCCGTTGCGGCATCCCATCTCCTCATATCCACAGGTATTACCGCCGCACGGTCATGGATATCTCCTGCGCCGGCCGGGCCGTTCGTCTGCGCTTACAGGTGCGCAGGTTCCGCTGTCCACTCAGCGATTGCGCGCAGAAGGTGTTTACGGAGCGTTTGCCCGAATACGTGCGTCCATGGGCGCGCAAGACCCTACGTGTGGTCGAGGTGCTGACCGCCGTGGGGATGGCGGTCGGCGGACGCGGCACCGAGACCGTCGCGCCAGCGCTCGGTTTAACGGTCTCCGATCACACCATCTTGCGCCTGCTGGCCAGCCGACCAGAACCGGCGGCGGCGCGCGTATCGGTGTTGGACGTCGACGACTTTGCCTTTCGGCGGCGCCGCGCCTACGGCATGGTCCTCCTGGACCTGGAACAGCATCGGGTGATTGACTTGTTACCGGACCGCTCGCAGCGCACCTTCGCCCTCTGGTTGCACGAGCATCCTGAGGTGCGCATCATCAGCCGCGATCGGGGTGGGGATTACGCGGCGGGAGCGAACATCGGCGCGCCTCAGGCCGCACAAATTGCCGACCGCTTCCATCTGTTGAAGCACGCGGGGCGAGATCCTGGAACGCTGTTTGACCCGGCACCATGCGGTCCTGAATCAGGCGGCACAGGCGCTGGTCCCGGCGGATGCCGCGGCTCGTTCCACCCAGCGCACCCCGGCCGAGGAACGCCATCAGCAGGAACGTCGTGCGGCC
>CAYQFU010000131.1:3826-7967 GCA_964416775.1 uncultured Ktedonobacterales bacterium | reverse complement strand
TCGGCCAAGGAGGAAGTAACCACCTATTCGGCGCACACGACACGCTGGCTGCTCTGGAAAGCGGGGGCCGAGCTGCGCGAAGGGGAAGCGCGCTACGTGGCGGCGCTCAAGGAGCTCTGTCCCCAGATCGCCCAGGCGCAGGCCCTGCTGGAGCGCTTCCGCACGCTAGTTATCGAGCGGCACCCTGACCACCTCGACTCCTGGCTGGACGAGTGGGCTCAGTCGGGCATCTCCGAACTCGTCGGCTTCGCCCAGGGACTTCGGCGTGATTACGCTGCGGTCCAGGCTGCCTTGCGGTACCAATGGAGCCAGGGGCCCGTCGAAGGGCATGTCAATCGCCTCAAGACGATCAAGCGCCAGATGTACGGCCGCGCCGGCTTCGCCCTCCTCCGTCGTCGGGTCCTCAGCGAGCCAGCTGCTGCCTAGAACAAGTGCCCGCTATGCACCAAATGTGAGGAAGAGCCAATCATTGGGGTACCCCCCACTGGGCAACTTCGCGATTACAGGCCTCGGTGCAGGCGGCCAGATCAACATCATGAATCAATCCTCTGAGAGCACCAACTGCGCGTGGCGCGCACGCGGCGCGAGGGGGTCGAGGCGGTGCTGCGGCACGCCTTCCGGGCGGGCTTTGACCTGCCCGCGCTCAGCAAGACGCGGTCTCACTGGGCCTCCAACTCGGCGATTATCTGCTCCAGGGGGGTCGCGCGGCCCGCCGCCCAGGCTGCGGCGAATACCGCGTCACCGAGCGCCAGGCGCACGGCGGCCATATCCCGCTCGTAGGCGGCGCGAGCGCCGGGCTCTACGGGCGTACCGGCGGCATCACGCAGGGCGGCTGCCACCGCGAAGAACCGGGCGGCGCGTGCGGGCTGTCCCTGAGTGTGCGCGACGTTCGCCAGTCCCTCCAGGCACCAGCACACACCGAGTGTGTTGATCGACGCAAGGCCGGCGTCTCTGCCTATCGCCCAGTAGCGCATCACACTCTCGCGATAGTGGCCTTCCGCCTCAGAGTAGTCTGCCTGCTCGCGTGCCACGTCCCCCAAGTTCTTCAGCGCGAGGGCGACGCCGATTCTTTCCCCCGATCGTTGGAACTGCTCTAGACTTTCTTCCTGGAGCGTCCGCGCGCGTGAGCGGTCACCGAGAGAGAGCACCAGCGAGCCCAGGTTGGTCAGCGCCAGCGCGGCGCCCCAGGTGTCTCCCACCTGCCGGTGGAGGGCCACGCACTCCTCCAGCAGCGTCATCGCGTGGGAGGCATCGCCCTGGTCCAGGGCTACCAGCGCGAGTTGGTTGAGCGAGTCGGCAGCACCTGACACATCCCCGACCCGGCGGTGGAGTTCCAAGCTCGCGGTGGCGTGAGCTGTTGCGCTGCCAAAATCCCCCTGCACGCGCGCGATGCTGGCGGCCGCCAGAAGTGCATGGGCACGCGTGGTGGGCGCAGCGCTGCGTTCACCCGCGCTCGCATCGAGCGCCAGCAGGTCCTCCAGCCATCTGCGTCCTTCAGTGAGGGGTCCGCTCGAGTACCAGATGCGCCACAGCGCCACTGCCGCACGCAGCCCAATCGCCGTTTCCCCGCGCTCGCGCGCCCACTGCAGCGCCGCCCGGAGGTTGCCCATCTCGGTGAGGAGCCACGCCGCCGCGGGCATCTGTTCTGAACCTAGCAGCTTGGTGGCTGCTGCCTCCGCCTGCGCCACGTAGTAGTCGGCGTGGCGTCGGTGCAGCGCCTCTGCCTCGCCACTCGCCGTCAGCTGCTCCAGCCCGTATTCCCGCAGCGTCTCCAGCAGGATGAGGCGCGGCTCGTGATCGGCCTCTTCATGGTGCTGAACGAGGCTCTTGTCCACCAACGAGGCGAGCGTTCTCACCACCTGCTCCTCAGGGATCCCTCCGTGGGCACACACCGCCTGGGCCGCTGCGAGCGTCCAGCCCCCGGCGAAGACCGCCAGGCGCCGGAACAGCGCCTGTTCGCCGGGGTCGAGCAGATCGTGACTCCACTGGATCGCGCCCCGCAGGGTCTGCTGGCGCTCTGGCAAATCGCGCGCGCCGGCGGTGAGCCACGCGAGGCTGCGCTCCAGACGCGCAAGCAGCGCCTCTGGGGACAG
Organism: uncultured Ktedonobacterales bacterium; assembly: GCA_964416775.1. Lineage (GTDB taxonomy): Bacteria > Chloroflexota > Ktedonobacteria > Ktedonobacterales > JADMIN01 > CAYQFU01. The sequence continues at coordinate 5,874 of CAYQFU010000131.1, read as the reverse complement.
GACTTTGATCCAAGCCGCGGCCAGCTCGATCGCCAGGGGCAGCCCGTCCAGGCGCCGGCAGATCGCTGTCACCGTGGCCGCGTTGTCCGGGGTGATCACGAACGTGGGCCGGACCGCGCGCGCCCGCTGGACGAAGAGCGCGACGGCAGCATACTGGGCCAGCTCCTCAGCGGAAGGCAGGCGCTGGGGGTCGGGCAGCGCCAGGGGCGGCACCGCTAGCTCGTGCTCGCCGCGCACGTGCAGCGGGATGCGGCTCGTCACCAGCGCCTTGACGCGCGGGCACGCGCCCAGCAGGTCGGCGATCTGGATGCCGGCCACTACCACCTGCTCGAAGTTGTCGAGGACGAGCAGCGCTTGCCGCGTGCCCAGAAACGCCCGGAGGTGCTCGGCCGTCGATTGCCCGCCGCCCTCCGGCAGCCCCATCGCCTGGGCGATGGTGGCGAGCACCAGGCCCTGGTCGCGGATGGGGGCTAGCGCGACCAGGAACACGCCGTCGGCGAAACTGTCCCCCAGCGCCGTCGCGACCTGCAGCGCGAGCCGGGTCTTGCCAATGCCCGGCGCGCCGATGAGCGTCAGCAGGCGCACGTCCTCGCGACGCAGCAGATGCGCGGCTGCCGCCTCGTCGCGCTCGCGCCCGAGCAGCGGGGTGAGCGGCGCCGGCAGGTTGTTTGGAGAGCGGGCAGGAGGGGCGGTTCGCCGGCGGGATGCCGCTTGGAGGTGGGCGCGCTCGTCTTCCGTGAGCCCGAGCGCCTCGACCAGCAAGGCGAAGGTCTCTTTGCGTGGCGCCTGCCGCCTGCCGCGCTCGAGATCGGCTATGCCCCGTTTGCTGAGGCGCGCTCGCTGCGCCAGCTCTTCCTGGGTCAGCCCGGCGGCCATGCGATAGCGCCGAAGCAGCTGTGCGAAGGTCGACGTCTCCATCGCCCGCATGGTTGCGCTCCTTATCAACATCTACGCACACGACGATCTCGAGCCTCCGCCCCTCCCAGGGGGGAGCGGGAGGCGCATTCGCCGCCGACTGCCTGTCGTGGTCATCATGATAGCATGCGCACGGTCTGAGGCTCAACCGGTGGCGCTGGCCAGTTGCGTCCCTGAATGCGTCCCTGAATGCGTCCCTGATTGCGTGCTTCTGCCTTTGAAGACATCCGTTACACCAGATAGACTCTGCAACGGACGGAGCTGATGAGGTATAGTCCAGGAGATCGGGCAAGCGGTGGCAGTGTCGATCCGCAGGCGGTGGATGGCGATGGAGTGGAGGTTCGGGTACATCGACATGGAGAACACGCACACGGCTGCTGAGCAGGTGACCGTTTCGCCTATCGCGCTCGCGGGACCGTCCGTTCGGCTGCGTGCCGTGACACGCGAGGACTACGGGTTCCTGTGGGAGTGCCGCTGTCATCCCGACATCATGCACCTGTGGATGCAGGGGCGCGCGATACCAAGCTTCGAGCAGTACGTCCGCGAGCTGGAGACGGCCTTCTCGGGCACGATCCTGACGCTGTTCATGATCGAGACCCACCCCAGCGGCCGCACGGTCGGGTTCGTCTTCGCCTACGACTACATTCCCTACGATCGCGTCGCGTCCTGGACGATCGTCATGCATCCGGCGTACGCCAATCTCGGCTGGGGCTGGGAGGCTGGGTTCCTGTTCTGGGAGTACTTATTCACCTACTTCGACCTGCGCAAGCTCTACGCGGACGTCTACGCCTTCAATCGGCACTCGCTGCAGGTGCTGCTGCGCACGGGGGCGCACGAAGAGGGGCGGTTCCTGGCGCACCGCTACTACCGGGGCGAGTACCACGACGTGATCCGCGTGGCGACGACGCGCGCCGAGTTCGAAAGCACACAGCGGCGCGCGAAGGCGATCTTCGCGCGGCGGGCGCGCGCCGCCCAGGCGCGCGGGGAGGATGGCCCCGGGTCGCGCGCGGCGAGCGCCGAGGCGCCGGAGATGACGGAGGTGCCCAACTCCGCGACACCGGTCACCGCCGCGCCGGTGGTGGAGCAGAACGGGCACCGCGGGGGAGGCGCGACGAGGCGGCAGGCGCCGTGAA
>CAYQFU010000131.1:0-3726 GCA_964416775.1 uncultured Ktedonobacterales bacterium | reverse complement strand
CGCGGGTAATAGGGCCCTTCGGTGAGCCGAGGGGGATGGGAGGTACGGGAGGTATGGAACGGACCACGGTGGCGAGCGACGTCGCGCCCATCGCGCTGGACGGGCGCTTCGTGCGCCTGCGCCCGATCACGCGCGCCGACTACGGCTTCCTCTGGCAGTGTCGCACGCACCCCGCGGTGATGCACCTGTGGACCCAGGGGCGCACCATCCCGGGCTTCGAGCAGTACGCCCAGGAGCTGGAGGCGGGGCTGGGGGGCCAGTTCCTGACGCTGTTGCTGATCGAGACCGCCGACGGGCAGCGCCCGATAGGGTTCGTCTTCGCCTACGACTACAGCGCCAACGACCGCTACATCTTCTTCAACATCGTGCTGGCGCCGCAGTTCTCGCACTTCCAGTGGGGCGCCGAGGCGCTCTACCTGTTCCTGGACTACCTGTTCGGCTTCTTCGACCTGCGCAAGGTCTGTGCGGACGTGTTCGAGTTCAACCAGCACGCGGTGGCGCTGCTGCTGCGCAACGGCGCGGCGCAGGAGGGCCTCTTCCGTGGACAGCGCTACTACCAAGGGCGCTACCACGACGTGATCCGGGTGGGGCTGCTGCAGGAGGAGTGGATGGTCGGACGCGAGGCGCTGGCCAAGCTGCTAACGCCGCCTGAGCCTACCGAAGCCCCTGCGCTGGATGGCGCTGGCGAGGAGGTGGAAGCGCTGGAAGAGCTGACCGGCGAGACTGCCGGCGGTGGATTGGAGGAAGCCGTCCCCGAGAAGAAGCGGCGAGCCGGAGGCAACGGCGCGCATGCGGCGCGGGCGACGAATCATCGAGCGAAGACTCAGGATGGCTAACGGTAGAGAGGTTCTCCAGCGTGCCCTAGGGGTGCAGGTTCAGCCGATAAAAGGTGATACGCCAGCGCAATAAACATAGAGGTCCAAGATGGGTTGGTCGCGCGGGCGATCCCACGGCGGAAGGGAGGGAGAGCAACTCTCAAGTGTCCCAGGTCCAGGTCATCACGGCATCGACGTGTTGCAGTTGAGAACGGCACATTACTGTGCAGGAGGACTCGTCCCAATGAGTGAAGCGAAGACCGTCACCGAAGAGAAGACAGGCAGAAAGACCAGCAGGCGCGGCATGCTGCGCCTGGCGGCGCCCGCCGCCGCAGGCGCCGCCGCGCTGGCAGCCACGGGCGTGCTGCGGCCGGGCGCGGCGCACGCCATGCCGAACAACGACGGCGGCGCCATGATCATCGGCGCCACCAACCACTCCACCAACGCCACATTGCTGGTCAACGACGTGGGGCCTGGCAACGACGTCCTGCAGATCTTGCTCAATGAGGCGAATATATTACCGGCCAACGGGGCGCGGGGCTACATCTCCGCCCTCACGGCACGCGCCGACGACGGTGGCCAAGCTCTCCATGGGGGCATCGGCGTCCTCGGCATCAACGGCCAATCGGAGATAACCCCGAGTGTCCAGCTGGGGAAGCTGTTGGCGGGTGTGTACGGCCTGAACTACCCCACCGGCGCAACCGGGATTGGGTATGGCGTCGTGGCCCACAATATCGGCGGGGGCGCGCCGCTCTGGATCGTGCCGGAGGGCATGGCTAGCGCGACCGCGACAGGGGCCATGTCCCCTGGAGCGATTTGGGCGGACGCCGGCGGCGCGATCTATAACTACCGAACGGGCCAGGGAAATGTTTCGGGTAACGCCCGCCTCTACCAGCTGTCGTCGGTGAACTTCCTAGCGAAACCGCTACGCATGCTGGATACCCGACCAGGTGCCACGGACGCCGCTAACACACCCGGCGCCAAAGTCGGCGCCGGGGCCACCTACCACCTGCAGCTGGGCGGGGTCACCTACCAGAGTGAGACCATTCCGGCAGGCATCACGGGCGTCTTCGGCAATGTCACGGTCATCAACGAATCGGGGGTAGGCGACCTGGCCGTCTACGTCGACGGCATTGCGCCGCCAGCCACGGCCACGCTGCACTACAACCCGGGAACCATCGTCTCCAACGCTTACATGGTCGGCCTGAGCGCGGCAGGAAAGGTCGCTATCACCGCCCTGAGCTCGGCCACCGACGTGATCTTCGACCTTCAAGGCTACATCATCTAACCCGCCGCGTGGTACCGCAGCAACTCGCCGATCCTAAAACGGAGCCGACACCTGACCGGATGTCGGCTCCGTAGCCTACAGCACTGTTCATGATTGCTGGGCAAGGTACGCGAATTGCAGGGAGCGCTGGGTATGGGAGCTTATTCGCGCGACCTGCGAGAACGCATCGTCCGAGCGGTGGACCAGGGTCGGTCCCAACGAGAAGCCGCACGGCTGTTTGAAGTCGGCGTCAGTTCCGTCAAGCGGTATCTGGCGCAGCGGGCCCGCACGGGCCGCTTGGAGCGGCGGCCCCATCCCGGCGGGCCGCGGCGCATCACGCCGGAGCAGGAGGCGGTGCTGCGCGCCCGGGTGGCGGCGGCGCCCGAGGCGACGTTGGCGGAGCACTGCGCCTGGTGGGAGGAGCACCAGGGCCAGCGGGTCAGTGGGCCGACGATGTGGCGGGCGATCCGGCGCCTGGGGTGGACGCGAAAAAAAGGACGGTGGCAGCCAGCGAGCGCGACGAGGCGGCGCGCGCCCGCTGGCGCGAGCAGTTGAGGCAGGTGGACGTGCGCCGGCTGGTCTTCGTGGATGAGAGCGGCACGCACACGGCCTTGGCGCGGCTCTTCGCCTGGGCGCTGCGCGGCCAGCGGGCACGCGTCCAGGTGCCGCGCACCCATGGCACGAACACGACGTTGGTGGCGGCCCTCAGCTGGGATGGCGTGCAGGCGCCGTGGACGGTGGAAGGGGCGATGGACACCGACGCCTTTGTGGTCTCTGTGCGCGACGTGCTGGCGCCCACGCTGCGCCCGGGCCAGATCGTCATCCTGGACAACCTGAGCGTGCACAACGCCGACGCCATCCGCCCGCTGATCGAGGCGCGGGGCTGCCAGCTGCTCTACCTCCCCGCCTACTCGCCCGACCTCGCGCCCATCGAGCAGTTGTTCTCCAAGCTCAAGGCGCATCTGCGGCGGCTGGCTGCGCGCACCCGGGAGGCCTTGCTGGACGCCCTGGCGAGCGCCCTTGCTGCCGTCACGCCCGAGGATGCGCACGGGTGGTTCCGCCATGCCGGATACACCTCACTCGCTCAGGCTCCCTGAAAACCGCTGCAACACCCAGGCCAAAGAAGCTCACAAGAGCCTGGCCCACCAGGGCTATCGCACCAAAAATGCCGTTGCCTACCGCAGCGTATGCCTTGACCACTATGCCAAGTAGCGCCTCGAAGCCGGAAAACGCAGCGATGATACCACCTAGCTTCAATCCGAAGCCAAGTACGTTCTGCACGCTCCACCAAGAGTCCGGCTCACCCGCCTCTGTGTCGAATCGCCAGGCAAGGAGAAACGACTCTCCAGCCAACGCCCCAAGCTGTGCTCCGAAGAGCCCGAGAGCAAATGCCAACCGCCCAAAATTAACGGCCGGCAGCCATTCCAAGGGGTTGGTCGCCGCTTGCGCCACAATAACCGCACATGCTGCCGCCGCAAGAAGGACTATCCCTACTAAGGCTGTCGCAATAACACCAATCTCCGTGAATTCGCTAGAAGCGCTCCTCGCTATGGCTCGTGCCTTCCTAATCTCATCGCCAGTTGGGTGCTTAAGTCTAAGTAGATGCGCCCGATAGACTCGCGCTGCCACCTTTCTCTGGAAGCT
>CAYQFU010000130.1:0-16623 GCA_964416775.1 uncultured Ktedonobacterales bacterium | reverse complement strand
TACAACGTCCAGCTGCGCAACTACGAGCACTATCCGTTCATCAAGGTGGATGTGCGCCACGCCTATCCGCGCGTCTATGCCTCGCGCGAGGTCGCCGCCGACGGCGCGCGCTATTTCGGTCCATTTCGTAGCGGGCGCATCGTGGATGCGACCATCGAGCTGCTCCATCGCGTCTTCCCCGTACGCACCTGCACGCGCGCGCTTCCGCCCGACGCGCCGGCTTCCGAGCCATGCCTGCGTTATCACCTGAAGCGCTGCCCCGCGCCTTGCCGCGGCGCGCTGGACGAAGCCGACGCCGTACGCTATCGCGAGGCCGTGGAGGAGATGTGCGCGTTTCTGGGCGGCGAGCGGGATGATCTGCTCGATCGACTGCGGCGCGAGATGTTCGCCGCCTCGGCGCGCCAGGACTTCGAGCGCGCAGCACGGCTCCGCGACGCGCTGCGCGATGCGGATCAGGTGCTGCTGGGCCAGCGGCTCGTCTCCGGCGCGGTAGACGCGAACAATTTGCTCATTGCGTACCCTTCAGCACAGGAGGACCACGCCGAGCTGTTCCTGGTGCGCCACGGGCGGCTCGTGGAGCAGCGGCGCGTGCCAACAGAGGAGGCTGAGCTGCGGCCGGCGCTGCGCGCGCTCCTGGGTGAGGCGGCGCGGCTGGGCCGGCCGCCCGATCGGGTGGGACAGGCCGAGGTGGACCAGATCAACATCATCGCCCGCTGGATTCACCGCCATTCCGATGAGGATGCTCGCAGCTTCTTCCGCCTGCCGACCGAGCTCGCCGATGTGGACGCGAGCGAGCGCTTCGTCGAGGAGACGGCGCGGACCATTGCTGTGAGCATGGCGGAGGTGGACGTGGACATTGAAGACGCCTATCTCGCCGGGGGGAATGGCGGCGCGCTTGCCGGCGGGACGGAGCAGGCGCGCGTGACCGACGCACCCACCGCATAGCGCCACGTGGCGGACGCCTGGCCAGTGCCGCGACGATGCCACCAGACTTGACGCCAGACCTCGCGTTTTACGCTCACACCCCTGGCGTCGTCAGCTTGCCCTCGCGTTCCAGGATGACGTCGGCCACTTCCCCAAGGTCGTGTCCCTCCACGTCCGGACGCGGGAAGAGCGGGTCGAGCACTTGCCCAGGCCGCGCGACGAACGCGGCGGCGCAGCCAGCGCGCATGGCGCCGGCGACATCCCACCCATGCGCCGCGATGAGCCGCACCTGGTCAGGCGGCACGCCGAGCCGCTGAGCGGCCATATGGTAGACCTCAGCGGCGGGCTTGAACGTGCGCACGGCATCCACCGAGAGCACTTGCTCAAAGAAGTCGCGCAGGCCGGCGCTGGTGAGCTGCTCCTCGGCCATACGCTGTGGCGAGTTGGTCAGCGTGGCCAGCCGCAGGCCCGCGGCGCGCAGCCGCTCCAGCGCTGGCAAGACGTCCGGATGGGCCGGCAGGCGGCGCATCGTGCCGAGGATGGTCATACGCTCGCCGTCGCTGAGCTGCTTGTCGTGGCGCGCGGCCACCATCTGCAGCGCCGTCGCCTGGATGGTGTCGAAGTCGCTGTACGCGCCGATAATGGTGGCCACTATGGCGGACTGGAGCACCTGCTGGAACCACTCGCGACGCACGGCGGCATCACCAAAGGCGCGCTCGAAGTGTGGATCCAGCACGCTCAGGTCCAGCAGTGTTTCATTGACGTCGAAGACACAGATGCGCGGCATAGTGGCCTCCTGAAAGCGCGATTGCGACTCCAGCGCACACGGGCGGCGCATGGTAGCGCTGACTCAGGGCGCGCGCAAGGAGCGTACCGCGCTGGCGTGGCATGGGCTGCCTGTCGGCTCTTGCACCGTTTTGGAGAATACCGTTCGCGTCCATTTTGCCTGCCAGCGCTCCCGCGTTCAATCTGGATGGGATGATCCTGCAGAACAAAGGGCCAATCGCCATGCAGGTGATCGCGACGGCCACTCATCCCTCCTGACCCCTGTATCCGCACCCTGCCACTCGGATTTCCCGCCGCTCCACCCGCGTCGTTGCTGATGTGCCCTGAGCCGACCGGCGCATGTACCTGATGGTGCAGGTCCTTTCCAGTTTGTCCCTCGGTTGAGAGAATACATGCCTATCAGAGGACTTGCTACCACCTACCAACTCATTCCAGCGGACCAGCCTTGCCTGTCGCTCCATGCGAACGTCTGGTGGCTCTGATAGATCGAGGGATCGGAGGCGCAAGCATGAGCCTTCTCTTTGAGGGAAGGGGGTCGGATTCCCCTTATATCGAAGCGGTCTGGCGTGGTCGGGCTGGCAGCGATTACGCTCCTGTTTGCCCCGCCTCTGGCCGTTGGCATCTGCTCTTTCTGAGACAACATGGAAGGGTCAAAGTCTCTGTTGTGGGACCATTGACCAAAGCGACGCCGGTCACCCAGGCCGAGGGGACCGAGTGGTTCGGCGTCACGTTTCCGCTTGGCACCTTCTTGCCCGCTATGCCCGTCAGCAATCTGCTGGATGAACAGGCGATTTTGCCTCTCGCCGCGCAAACCTCCTTCAGTCTTGCTGGCTCGAACTGGCAGTTTCCTGACTATGATAATGTCGAGACGTTTGTCGACCGGCTCGTACGCGAGGGTGTGTTGGTTTCTGATGAGATCGTGAAGGCGGTCATAGCCGGCCAGCCGCAGGAACTGTCGTTGCGTACGGTTCGGCGTCGCTTCTTGTATACAACCGGGTTAACGTACAAGGGTATTCAACAGATCGAACGCGCGAACCAGGCGGCAGCTCTCCTGGAGCGGGGCATTGCGCTCCTTGAGGCGGCGTATCAGGCTGGCTATGCCGATCAGTCGCACATGACCAGAGCGCTCAAGTACTTCATTGGACACACCCCTGCTCACATTGCTCGTAGAGGGAATGCCAGCCTGGCGACTTAGCTGTCCATTTTGTTCAAGACACGCTCCGTTTGTTCAAGTATACTTCGATTGTTGACGACTGCTCACACCACAGGCAGCGACACGTTCACGCATGAGCAAGGAGCACAACCATGAGAAGAGTCATCGCGCTTATCCACCTCTCGCTGGATGGCTTCGCGGCAGGCCCCAACGATGAACTTGACTGGATTTCCTATGATTCCGAACTGGAGCAGGATGCCCATTCCTTGCACGACAGGACGGATGCTGTCATCTGGGGGCGCAGAACGTATGAAGTCATGGCAGGCTACTGGCTCACCGTGCCAGGCAATCCAGCCAGCACCCCGGCTGAACTCGAACATGCCCGCTGGCTGGACCAGGCGACCAAAATCGTGGTTTCGCGCACGCTGGAGCGCGTCGAATGGAACAATGCGCAGAATACCGTGCTGATTCAGGACCACATCGCCGAAGCAATCAACGCCATCAAGCAGCAGCCCGGCAAAGACATCTGGTTTCTCGGCAGTCCTGCGCTGGCGCAGACGTTTATGCAGCTGGACCTGATTGACGAATACCGCTTCAACATCAATCCAACGGTACTGGGGCGCGGCAAATCCCTGTTTGCCGGTGTCACCCGCCCATTCCCCCTGAACCTGCTGGAGGCAAAGCCATTTCAGAGCGGCGTCGTCGCCCTGCGGTATGCACCCGAGCGGAAATAGCGAACGAGCGCCCTGAAAGTGCAGCAGCGGCCTTATTCGCGCGCCAGCGAGCGCAGCGCCAGCAAGATCAGGTCTTCCAGGCTGCCTGAAGCACCCTCTGGCAGCGAACGCGCGGCGGCGGTGGCTTCGCTCGGAGGATAGCCGAGGTTGGTCAGCGCCTCGATCACCGCCGCGCGCGTGGCCCCGGCTGGCGCGCCAGGCTGGCCGGCAATTCCCGCGGGCGCCAGCTTCTCAAACCTCGGGCGCAGCTCGAGCACCAGTCGCGAGGCCAGCTTCTTGCCCACACCGGGAGCCAAAGTCAGCCGCTGCACATCGTCGTTGACCACGGCTTCTTGCAGCGCTCCAGCCGACAGCGTGGAGAGCAAGGCCACGGCAATGCGCGGCCCAACACCTCCCACGGCCAAGAGTTGCTCGAAGATCTCACGATCGCCAGGCGTGGCGAAGCCATAGAGCGCGAGCACATCCTCGCGAACGAGCAGGTAGGTGTGTAAGTGCACCGGCTCGCCGACGTTGAGGTTGGCGAGGGTGCTCAATGGGGCAAAGATGCGCAGCGTCACACCACCCACTGAGACGTACGCACTATCCAGGGTTTTGGCTTCGAGGGTCCCGCGAACCGCGGCGATCATTACATCTCTCCTACTATTCGTTCGTCCAACCGAGTAGTGAGCCTACCACAGACACCGATGCTATCGTCAACCACGCAAGGTAAGGTGATACACCGGCTCGCCCCAGCGTTCCGTGCCAGTGCGGCGGAACCCTGCGCCGGTGTAGAGCCGTTGTGCCCAGCGATTTTCTGGATGGACCACCAGCTGGAGCGCCTGGCATTGCGGATGCTCGCTCATGACACGGTCGACCAATCTGCCCAGCGCAGCCTTGCCGTACCCACGCCCTTGAAACTGCTGATCGATGAAGAAATGAAAGATCCAGTAGTCGTCGGCGCTACCCGGCTCGTAGGCGAGCGCGACGAAACCGACGAGCTGGGCGCCGACATATATCGCGTAGGGGACCCACGTCAAGCCACCCAGGCGTACATACGCTTTTGCGAGTGCGATGGCTGCGACGGGAGCGTACTCGGCGACGAACCGCTGTTGGTCGGGGTAGACCGCAAGATGCAGCGTCGCCTGCCAGTTCTCCCGCGTGACTTCGCGTAACGAGAGGGTTTCCAGAGCGCCCCCCAATTTCTACCGACACGTTGCATTGTTCTGCGCGCAGAGCATTGCAGGTTTTCTCATTGACGAGATTCAGTAGGGCCGAATTTCGCGATAGCCGACCGATTACGGCAGGGGAATGTGCGTGCTGTGCAGGTGGCAGATGGCGATGGCTGCGGCATCGGACGCGTCGTCTGGCGAAAGCGGCCGGTCCAGGCGCAACAGTGCGCGCACCATCTCCCCCACCTGCGCCTTGGTGGCCAGTCCATACCCGTGGATGGCTTGTTTCACCTGCATCGGCTTGTATTCGCTGACCGGTAGTCCCGCTTCCGCCGCGGCCAACAGCGCCACACCCCGCGCCTGCCCAACGCCGATGGCGGTAGTGGCGTTCTTGGCGAAGAACAGTTCCTCCACCGCCATCTCGGTAGGCTGGTGCTGCTGAATGATCGCCCGCAGCTCGCGGTAGATTTGCTGGAGGCGCAGGTGCATCTCTACGCCCGCGGGAGTGGAGATGACGTCGCCGGCCACCAGCGAGAGCGTGCCCCGTTCCGAGCGCACGACCGCGTACCCCAGCCGCGCGGTGCCTGGGTCCACGCCCAGTACCACACGCGGCCTCGGCGGGTGTGACCCCTCCGCCGCCTCGTTTGCCGTCGCGCTGGAGTGGCTGGACGTCATCCGGCGTACTGCTCCACAACTTCATCGGCGATGTCGGCGTTGGTATAGACGTTCTGCACGTCGTCGAGGTCTTCGAGCTTGTCGATCAGTCGCAGCGCCTGAATGGCTTCTTTATCGGCCAGCTCCACCTTCGTCTTCGGAATCAGCGTCACCTCAGCCTTGGAAATCGGGATCTTCTTCGCCTCCAGTGCGGTGCGCACGGCGTCGAGCTGCGTCGGATCGGTGTAGACGATCAGCACCTCGTCGTCGGGACCCACCTGGTCAACATCCTCGGCGCCGGCGTCCGCCGCTTCGAGCGTCAGCTCGTCGGGGTCGCGGCCCTCCAGCGGAATCTCGATGACGCCCCGCTGCTCGAAGATCCAGTCCACGCAGCCATTCTCACCCAGGTTGCCGCCCTGGCGACTGAACACGTTGCGAATCTCCGACGCCGTGCGGTTGCGGTTGTCGGTCATGACCTGCACCATGACGGCGGCACCGCCCGGAGCGTAGCCTTCGTATGTGAGCTCTTCGAGCTGAGCGCCTTCGCCCCCGCCCAGCGCGCGCTTGATGGACCGCTCGATGTTGTCCATCGGCATGTTGGCCTCACGCGCCCGCTGCACGGCCATCCGGAGGCGGAAGTTGGCATCGGGATCGCCCCCACCGCCTTCGCGGACCGCCACGATGAGCTCACGGCCAAGCCGTGTGAAGAGCTGCCCCCGCTTGGCGTCGTTGACGCCCTTCTGACGTCGAATCTGATGCCACTTTGAGTGACCAGACATATCGCTCAAACCCCCTTGTTCGACCAATGCTTGCCTCGGCGCGCACTCAGCCATGCTACGCCGTGACGGAAGACCCTCCTGATGGATTGCCTCCTTTCGGCCGTGCGATGCGCGAGGCGTGCGACACGTGCCGCATTGTATATCATGCGGGGTGCGACGTGCCAAAGCGCGGCTCAGTGCCTCTGGCCGTGCGCATTATGTGTGTGCATTCGGCCAAAGGGGCCGGTCACGAAACCAGGCTGGCGTGGTGCCCGTGGTGACTGACTGCCAACCAGCGGCGCTCCAGCTCGGCGAAGCCCGCTTCGATGGCGGACTCCGCACCGCAGTTGCGCGACACCTGCGTTCCCGTCAACCCGTCCAGGCAGCGCCCGCTCGTGGCGTCGTACATGACCGCGCCGGCATCATTCGCCCCAGCGAACCATTCCGCCGCGCGCAGGGCGAGCGTGCGGTAGCGCGGGGTGCCGGTGGCACGATAGAGCTGTGCGAGCCCCTGCACCAGTGGGGTGACACAGTACGCGCATTGATTCGACCGGTCATCGGGATAGGCGTAGTAGAACCCGCCAGCCAGGACCGGCCGCGCCAGGCCCCACGCCGTCCGCTCCGCCGCGTCGAGATAGACCGGGTCGTGGAGGACGGCGGCGGCAGCGCCGAGTGCGTGCAGCTGATGATACCCCCAGAGACTCACACTGGCAGTCCCAGGAACGTTGGGCACATACGGCAGGTCTTCACTAGCGGCGACCATGGCATCACACCAGCGGCGCACTCGTCTGCGCCACACCGTGCGCACGTTCGCGGGCGCCTGGGAGCGCAAGATTTCGACTCCCGCCAGCGTCAGCACAGCACGGGTCTTCAGCTCGCCAGGCGTTTCAGCCGGCGGAACCGGGCAGCGGCTCAGCGCCTCCAGGGCGGACTCATCGCCGAGGACCCGATACGTGGTCGCCAGCGCCCAGAGCGCACGGGCCGTCCACCACGGCCCACCTGGAGAGGAGGTGCGACCGGTGAGATTGCGTTCGCCGTCGCGATTCAGCACGAAGTTGGTGAAGCGGCCATCGTCGAGCTGCATATAGCGCACGAATCGGAGCCACTGGCGGGCGAGGCGCTCCGCTTGCCGGTCGCCCGTCTGCTCATATGCCAGCGCCGCAAGCGTTGCTGCTCGCGCGACATCGTCCACGCAGGCCAATCCTTCGACGCCGCTCTCCGCAGCGGGTCTGGGCACATAGAGAACCCCACGCGTCGTCTCGTAAGGCTCACTATATACGGAGATCGCGTAGACAGGCTCGTCGTCCGCTACGAACGACCAGGTCAGCGCTTCGAGATGGCGGAACAATGTGGCCATTGCCTCCTTTGCGGACATGGCCGGCAGCGAACTGCCTGCCAAGCCCCCGGGCGCGGGCGTCACGCGCGTCGCTAGCTCGCGGCGAGCCTGGTAGCTCTGCTCCCACACGCAGGCGCATGAGCCATCTCACTGCCGGTTATTCCAGGCGCCGCGGCTGGTGCGACGGGCGGAAGGGCGCCACACCCATCTGCCTGTGTTTGGATCGCGTAGGAAGCGGTGGGCAAGTTTCGTGCCTGTCAACCGAGGAGACGGTGTCGGTTTATTTACTTGAGAGGAGACACTGCCGGTTTATTTACTTGAGAGGATTGGCGCGAGATCGCTGGTGAGGGTGGCCGTGTCGGTGATGGCGCCCACGAGCCGATCGCGGATGACGCCCTGGCGGTCGATGACGAAAGAGGTCGGAGTGCTCGTGATCTGGTACGCCACCAGCGCGCGCTGGTCCTGGTCACGCAGAATGGGATAGTCCACGCCCAGCCGGTTGATATACGCGCTGATGGTCGGTGCGTCGTCAACCACATTCACGCCCACGACCACCACCCCGCGGCCCACATTTGCGTGGTACACGCGCTCGAGCAGCGGCATCTCGTACTGGCACGGCGCACAGCCAACGTACCAGAAGTTCAGGATGACCACCTTGCCATGCAGGCTGCTGATATCCACGTGATGATTGGTGAGATCTTGCAGCGTGACGTTCGGCGCCAGATGCCCCGCCTGGGGCGCGGCTGGCAAAGGTGTGCCCGAAGCGTGGCCCGTCCCAGGCGCGGCGGTCCGTGAGGGCGTCAGCAGCGCCCACCCCAGCACGGCGAGTGTGCAGGCCGCGAGCGCCCCCCCCACGATACGCCACCTCCGCGTGGCGCGCGCGGGCCGACGCTGGCGGGCCGAACCGGCGGACGCGCCCGCTTCAGGCGAAGGGGATGCTGGCGGATCGGGTGGGGTCATGGAGCGCTCCAGAATGCAGTGTGCTCGCGGATGGCGGGGTATTGGCACTTCCGACCAGGCCGGGGCTCGGTCCCGTGCTCCCGGCCGCGACGCGAATGAAGCACTGGGAAGTGAGCCCGCGACGCATGGCGCCTACATCGAGCCAAGCCCCATGAGGTGGAAACCCGCGTCGATGAAGAAGACGTCGCCGGTCAGGTTGGTGGCCTGCGGGCTGCAGAGCATGGTCGCCAGATCGCCGACGTCGCCCTGGTAGATATTGCGATGCAGCGGCGCGACCTGTTCTACCAGCCCGAACATGTCGTTGATGTTGCCTACCCCGCGCGCCGACAGGGTGCGCATGGGGCCGGCGGAGATGCCGTTGACGCGAATGTTGTTCGCGCCGAGGTCCCAGGCGAGGTAGCGGATGCTCGCTTCGAGCGCGGATTTGGCGATGCCCATCAGGTTATAGCCTGGGACGACCCGCTCGCTGCCGAGGTACGTCATCGCCACGATGCTACCTCCGCCGTTGCGCTGCATCAGCGGCTCGGCGCGCTTCGCCATGGCAAGCAGCGAATAGGCGCTGATATCGAGCGCCGTGAGGAAGCCCTGTCGCGACACCTGCGACACACGACCGCGCAGGTCGTCAGTAGGGGCGAACGCTACCGAGTGGATGAGGATGTCGAGCCCGCCCCACGCTTTGCCCACCTCGTCGAAGGCGGCATCGAGCTGCTCGTCGCTCTGCACGTCGCATGGGACCACCAGCGCGTCCGGCAGATTGGCTGTGAGCTTGCGGACGTTCTGCTCCATGCGCTCTTGATACGTAAAAGCCAGTTGAGCACCGGCCTCGGCAAATTTCTGGGCGATGGCCCACGCCACACTGTTGTGGTTGGCCACGCCAAAGATCAGGGCCTTCTTGCCCTCGAGCACGCCCATACCGTTCCTCCGTGCGCCCGCGCCATACCGGGCTGCGTTTAGGTTTGGAGGGCGGCCAGCATCGAACCACCCATCCGGCGGGCATTCTAGCACCTCAGGCCCGGCTGGGACAACCACCCAGGAGGTCCCGCGTACGGCAAGCCCGCTCGAATTGGGCTGCGCCCATCCGCACTGTCGGGTCAGTGCCGATCCATGCGGCAGAGTGCGCGGCCGAGGCTGGGCGCGCGCCAATTTTTACTGCGCGGGTGCGGCCACCTGAATGCCGTCGGAGTAGACCTGGAGCGTTTGGCCAGAGAGGTCGGAGCGCTGTGAGAGGGTGAGCGCCACGCGATACACGCCTGGCGCCCAGGCGTTGGGATTGCCTGGGGCGTTGCCCGGCGCCAGGGTGAATGGCTGGGATGAGTGCGGGGCCAGCTGCAGAAGCTGTGGCTGTTGCCCCGTATCACACGGCAACACGTTTTGCCAGACGGCGGAGACGAGCTGCTGCAGCTGCACGGTGGTACACGCAGAATGGCCGTCGGTCATAAAGTACGCGGTGGCGCTGGTGTTGTGGACGGTGACACCGATAGGTTGCGCCACCTTATATACCCGGGCGTCCGTGGTGAGCGTCACACTCAGTGTCGTGCCCGTGGGCAAGACGATGGGTTTGCTGTGGGCCGTCGTGCCACACGCTGCTACGCCGACCAGCAGGCCGACGCCCAGACAAAGTCCCAGCAGCGTTCGTGTGGCTGGATGGAGAGCTGCGCGCATGCTGTTTTGTCTCCTACGAATCCGTGACGCTCAGACCCTGGCTTTTGAACAAGACGAATCGCACCCACGTCGAGTAGCGATTATCATAGCGCGTGCCGCCATGCGTGTGTGTCGCGGGTGAGGCGGATGCACCAGTGACGGTAACACTGCTCGACCAATTGTGCAAAGCGGGTGCCAGGTTGGGTGATGCGGATGCGCGTCGCACGAGCGAGCGATATGCCAGGAAGAACGGAGCATGCCACGGTCTGTAGAAGTGTTGGGCACGATCCGGGGCGCTCCTTTCCTATAGCCAAAGACTACGCGCATGTGAGAGAGTGTCCCGTACCCGTGGTCTCGCACCCCAGGTCCCGTGTGCCAAAATGCCCGCCGGATTGAGCGTGTGCGGCGACGACATTGCGTGGTGAAGCGACGATCGAGCCCCGGTTGACGCGAATGTAACGCGATCCAGGAGCCATGTCCACGAGATAGCTCGCCGCGTAGCAAAGCCCAATGCGCTGCTTGCGACCGCTGAGCGGTGGTCAGGCATCCCTGCAACATACGGCCATCGGGCCGAGACACGTCACAGGCTGTTGGCTTCGGGCTCCGTCGTTCCCGCCGCGGCAACCGCGGCCAGTACCGCGTCAAGCGGCGCCTCCAGATCCGGCTGGGCAACCGCGGCCCGATCACCGCCAGCACGCACGAGCTGGCTGAGCGCTTCCAGGAAGCGACCGATGGGGCGTACACGCTCGTCGTCGTTCAGGTCTCGCGCCATGAGCTCGAAGCGGAACCCCAGGTTGCCAAGGCGTGTCATGCGGTGTTCGTCATGCATCCGCAGCGCGCGCACGGCGCGTTGGGCGGCATTCTCCACCAGAAAGTCGAGCGGCCACATTCCAGGATGCTGCCAGACAGGCTCGCCCGCCAATGCGACGACCTGCTCGACGATCTGATTGAATGGTGGCAGAACAGTTGGGACGACCTCCTGTGGGCTCGTGCCTCTGCAGAGCGCCGCCAGGCCCTTGATGAGTGAGACCAGCTCATCCCGGCCCTGATCCTCCGGCACGCGTTCGTGCATCTCGGTGGCTGTTTCGTCCAGACCCGCTGCCCATTGCTCGCACTGCGCGTGGTACGCCTGGTCGCCGGCACGCACGACGAGGGCTGTCATGCTTGCGACGTGGTCGAGCCACTGCTCGAAGCTGTCGCTGTGCTCGGCATCCTCCGGCTCTGGCTCTACGACCGGTCGCCCCTCGACCTCGGCGGCGATGCTGCGTACCAGCCAGCGCCAGCGCACGGCGGGGAGGCCCCGCAGCAGTGGGGCGAGCGTGGACGGCGGCTCACGCTCGGCGGTAGCCAGAGCCGTATCGACAGCTCCCGCTGGCAACTGCTCACGGAGGCGCTGTAGGGCGCCGAGAGCGTCCTCGCGGTCATCCATCGTGAGCTGGAGCATACGTTCCAGCACCGCGTTGGCGATGAAGTAGTCCACCGCCGCGCGCGGCGCCTCGTGGTCGACATGCCATCGCCCCAGCCGATACATGGTCATCGCCACGCCGCGCGCGTTGCCGCTGGCGAGGTGCGCGGCCAGCGCGCCTTCCAGAGCGGCGCGTTCGTCCACCGCACCACTAACCTGCGCTGGATCGGCAGGCGCATGCTCGGGCGTGGGCGGCACGGGCTGTGCGCCGAGAGAAGCGAGTCGCGCCCGGACGTCGGTCGAAGCCGCCGGCATGGATCCCACCGCCCGCGCTGCCACAGCCAGGATGTCGTCCCCACCGGGCACGCTCTTATCGCGCGCCATTTCGACGGCGTGCAGCGCGGTCAAAGCCGCCTGACGGTACCGTCCCAGATCGAGGTATTGCTGCGCCGCGCGGGCGAAGTACTCCAGCGCTGCTCGTGGCTCGTCGACTGCTTCGGCGACGTAGCCCTCAACCTCCATCAGGCGCGCCAGGTCGCTCGCCTCGCCGGTGTACTTGGCGGTGTGCCGCGCGTCGCCCAGTGCCTTTAGCGCCGCCTGCACATCGCCGCGCGCGGCGGATGCGCGTGCGATGCCGAGCAGCCCTTCGACGTAATAGTCTCCTGTGTTACGTTGGCGCGCGAGTTTGCACGCGCGCTCGTATGCCTGTATGGCGTCTTCCCAGCGGCCCAACTGCTCGTACACATGGCCGATCTGGTTCGGCCACGCGCTCCATGAACTGTCAAAGGCGTTGGCACTGAACTGCGCAATCCAGCGCTCGGCCTCTCCTGGGCGCTGCGCCTCTCCCGCCGCTGCCGCCATATGCATACGAGCGCAGTCGGCGCACGGATGGCGCGCGGGCAGCTGCGCCAGCACGTCCTGGGAGTTGGCGACGATGTCGTCGTAGTAGCCAGCAGCATCCATCAGCGCATGGCATTCCACCACGTCATGAAAGGCGCAAATGCGTTGCGGCACATCGCGGACGCGCTCGTCCGTTGCCAGATCGAGCAGATCCACCGCCTCGGGAAGTGCGTGATGCACGTCACCTTCCAACCAGAGCTGAAGGCGCCAATGGCGCAGAAACAACTCCCAGCGCACGTCCCCCATAGCGCGTGCCACTTCCAGCGCATCGGCGATGGCGTGGTCTGCCGCTGCATAGTTGTTGTGATGGTACCGCTCGAACTGCCTCCATCGGGCCACCATGGCGGCGCCTTCGCCCCCGGCCTTCTCCAGGCGCTCGGCGTCCTTATGGACCCAGGCCCAGATGTTCGTTGGATCGCCCACGCTCATTCGTCGTTCCCCTCGTCTTCGGGACTCACCCGCTCAGCGTTCCTGCGCGCCGCCACATCGCCCAGAGCTATCACCACTCCACGTGAGGGCTCTTCGGCGACCGGCAGCATAGCTGGTGTGGCGCCAGCGGGGCGCGATGCCCGCGCGGCGAGCTCTTCGCGCACGGTCGCCAACATCAGCGGCGAGATACGCGCGCGCTCCGCCAGCGCGGGAAGATCGGCGGCCAAAAGCTCCTCGACCGTCTCGCACGCCGCGCACAGACGAGCCGCCGCATCCTGGTGCAGCCCCAGGTCGGTCAGCATGTGCACGGTCAGGGTGTGCCGGCCATCACCTGGCGCGTCGTCCATCCCGGCCAGGCGCGAAAGCGAGTGGTTGATCTGCTCAAAGCACGCGATGGCATCCTGAGCCGACAGTCCCTGCCCAGCGAACATGCGCGCATTTGCCACCAGGATGCGCACCAGCGGCGTGAAGTCAGGATGCTCTGGCCCGAGGTCGCGTATGCGGCGCAGCAGGGGATTACGCGTGTTCAGGTGCAACACACCTTTCAGCACCGTTTCGTCTATCGTCTGCCGATCCAGGTAGCCGCGCACCAAGCGTCGGATCGGCCCGACGATGCGCTGTTGCTCCATGTTGCGCTGGGCTCGGCGCAGGCGCTCGGCGCCTGGCGGGTACAGCAGAATCATGGGGAGATGCTCAGGCTCGTATGCGAGCAGGCGCACTGGGAATCCTTCGGCGCGACAGGCGTCCACGAGCGGCTGCCACTCTCCGCGCGGATCGTCGACCGGTGTGAAGAGATAGCCCGCCGCCGGCTCGAGCTCCTCGACCGGCACGCCGTAGACCTCCCCATAGCGCCGGAGAAACATGGTGTCCGCGAACCACCGCGCGTCCACGACGGCCAGCCGCCGCGCCTCGAAGAGGGCCAGCGCCTGGGTGACGCCGTCGTCGTCGTCATAGTAGAAGATACGGCCGGGATTCTCGCGCAGGTACTCGGGCAACGTGAGCTGGCCGCGACTGGTCTTGAAGCTGACGAGGTCGGCCACACGGGTGAATAGGTCCGGCGAGCGCACCGCCCAGCCCTTGATCAGGTCGTTGTGCGCCTGAACGATAGCTGCCCAATCGAGCGGCGCCTGGGCGGCTAGCTGCTCGAAGTGCGCCAGCAGCTGGCGTGCGAGCGCATCGCGCACGACGGCGTACGTCTCGTCATGCCGCAGCGATTCTCGGCTGGCGGTGGGATTGAGTAGAGGGCAGTCCACCACACCCGTCACGAAGCGCGCCCAATCGGGCAGCAATTCGCGCTCGCGCTCGGTGATGAGCATGTGGCGCACGTAGACGGTGACGTCGCCGAACTCCTGGATCGAAATGATTGAGCGTGGCGGCACATAGAGCACACCGCGCAGCGGAATCACCCGCCCATCCTCAGTCCGCACATCCTCCAGAGGCACGACGGAGAGTGGGCGCACCTGGCGGCGCTCCTCCACCCATCTGGCGTAGAGCGCCAGTCGCGCGGATGGCGAGTCCACCGTTTGCGCCCAGGGGGCGGGCTGCCCATTGATCGGCGCTGTATCCTCGCCCACGGTGATCGGGATTAGCAAGAACTCAGCGTACGCACGCAGCACATCGGCGAGCACTCCGGGCTCCAGCAGAAACCTGGCATCGTCGCGCAGGTCCAGGCGCACGGTCGTGCCAACGTCCTCTCGCGTCGTTCGCCGCAGCGCGTAGCTCTGTCCGCCGTCGGAGATCCAGCGCCAGGCGACGTCCGGCGTCTGATAGCTCGCCGTGGTGATGTCGATGCGCGAAGCGATCATGAACGCGGAGAGCAGCCCCAGCCCGAAGAGCCCGATCAAGTCCAGGGCCTCGCTGCGGCCCGCCGCGCCCAACCGCTCACGCAGCTCCCCCGTGTACCCGCGGCCGACCGTGGCGAGGAAGGTCGCGATCTCCTCGCGCGTAAGACCAGACCCGTTGTCCTCGATGATGAGCTGTTGCGCGGTGTGATCCACCCCCACATGAATTCGCGGCTGGTAGCCGTCCGCGCACTGCGCGTCTTCCTCGCGTCTGCGCACGCACGAGTCGTGCGCGTTCTGCACCATTTCGCGCACCGCCACCCGGGGATCCGAGTAGAGGTGTTCGCCGAGCAGCTTGAGCAGACCGGGCAGGTGGATCTCGATGGGTAGGATCTCGATATCGTCAGCCATGCCAACCTCTTATGTGAGCGGAAACGTCGCGCCACCTTGGTAGTGTATTCCCAGTGGCCAGTGCGCGAATGGCAACGAGCCGCGGCTATTATGACAAACGGCAGGCTTGAGGGCAAGTGCCGTGCGTGCGGATCCAGCTCACGCGTGCGCTCCGGTCGCACGCGGCGTGGCCCTGGATTTGCCGAAATACGTTGACAGGCCTGGGTATTTGGCCTACACTCTGCTGCGAAGGCGGGCAGGCGTCTGATTCGATCGCCACAGTCCGGAGGTGCGGCATGAGTCGGAGTAGTTTCCTTGCCGCGCGCAGGACGTCTCCCGCGCGCCATCCGTGGGCCCGGGTCGGGTCGTTGGGGCTCGTGCTTGTCGCGCTGGTCTCGGTCGTCACCGCGATCTTCACCAGCCAACCCGCGCGCGCCGACGCCCCGCATGTGGACTCGCTTGTCTTCGCGTCTAACGTGAACCCCGCCGCGACCGAATTCGTCGGCGGCGCCATCGACGCCGCCCAGACCGACGGCGCCACTGCCCTTGTCATCCAGCTGGATACGTTCGGGGGCGATCTCGCCTCGATGCAGACGATCAGGGAGAAGGAGCTCGGCAGCAAGATCCCGATCATCGTGTACGTGTCGCCCGCTGGCGCACATGCCGACTCCGCCGGAGCGTTGCTTGCGCTGGCCGCTCCCATCGTGGCGATGGCGCCCGGCACGCGCATCGGCGCGGCGAGTCCAGTCGACGTCACGGGCGCTGACCTCAGCGCCACCGAGAAGGCCAAGGTGACCAACGCGCTGGTCGCGCAGGTGGACTCCGATCAGACCACGTATGGCCGGAATGTGGCATTCGCCGAGCAGATGGTGACGAGCGCCCGCGCCTTTGACGCGCCTGACGCGGTCGTCGACAAGGTAGTCAATTACCAGGCACAGACGCTCGCCGATCTGCTGTCCAATGTCAACGGCACGTCGATCACGCTCGCCAACGGCAGTGCTGTTACGCTGTCGGTGGCAGGCCTGCCCGTGCAGACGATCCAACCCTCGGCGCGCGACAGCCTGTTCGCGCTGCTGCTCGATCCCACCGTCCTGTTTCTGCTCTTCGTGGTCGCGCTGGTGTGCATCTACCTTGAGCTGTCGCACCCCGGGGCGATTGTACCGGGGACAGTGGGTGCCATCGCGCTGGTGCTGTTCCTCATTGGCGCGGGCTCGCTCAGCCCCAATTGGGCCGGCCTGGCGCTGATGCTGCTTGCCATCGTGCTGCTGGCAGTCGACGTGCGCGTGCCCACGCACGGTGTGCTGACGGCGGGCGCGCTCATCAGTCTGGTGGTGGGGTCGCTGCTGTTCTTCAATTCTGGTCCGCCAGATCAGGCAATCAGCCCATATCTGGTGGTGGGGTTGGCAGCGGGTGTCGGCATCATCGCGTTGATCGTGCTGCGCTACGCGCTCGCCGCCCGGCGCGCCAAGGTGGATACCGGCGGCGAGCGCCTGGTGGGGCAGATCGCGACCGTTATCGTCCCCCTGACGCCTGACGGGCGGGTGCGCGTGCTCGGCGAGGACTGGTCCGCCGTGCTGGATACGCCAGCCATCGGGCATGAAGACCGCATGGAGGCCGGCGCCCG
>CAYQFU010000129.1:12238-16945 GCA_964416775.1 uncultured Ktedonobacterales bacterium | reverse complement strand
ACGTGCATCTTGCCGAGGTGGCGGGCATGCTCCACTTTGAGGCAGCGATCCATGACGACGCGCAAGCCGCCCCGCTCGGCGATCTCAGCGCCTTCGGGGCTGATGACGCCGAATTGCAGCCAGAGGGCGCGAGCGCCGATCTCGACAGCTTCGCGAGCGATCTGGGGAACGGCGTCTGGCGCGCGGAACACGTCCACGACGTCCACAGGGAAGGGGATGTCGCCGAGGCTGGGGTAGCACGTCTGGCCGAGGATCTCGCGCGCGCCTGGGTTGACGGGCACGATGCGATAGCCGTGACGCTGGAGGTAGAAGCCAACGAAGTTGCTGGCGCGCAGGACGTTTGGCGAGAGGCCCACGATGGCAATGGTGCGCACGAAGCGCAGGATGTCGCGGATGGTGCTCTCGTCCTGGTAGACGGAGAGGTCGAGAGCGGTTGGCTGAGTCGCTGGGAACGTGCCGGTGGCTGGCTCGCTCATGCGGTCACCTCCGATTGATGGGCAGGGGGTGCGGATGTGTCGACGGAGCTGGAGGTCCCAAGGGCCGCCGCGCGCAGTCCGTGCTCCAGGTCCCAGATGAGGTCGTCGAGCGTCTCCAGCCCGACGGAGAGGCGGATGGTGCCAGGCGTGACGCCGGTCGGCGCCAGCTCCTCGTCGCTCAGCTGGCGGTGGGTGGTGCTCGCCGGGTGGATGACCAGGCTCTTGGTATCGCCGACGTTGGCGAGATGCGTCCAGAGCTGAAGGGCTTCGATGAAGCGCTGGCCGGCGACTCGGCCGCCCTTGAGGTCAAAGGAGAAGACGGCGCCCGTGCCGCGCGGCAGGTAGCGCTGCGCGAGCGCATGGTACGGGCTGGTCTCCAGCCCAGCGTAGCGCACCCGCTCGACCATCGGGTGCGATGCGAGGAAGCGCGCAACCCCTCGGGCGTTCTGGACGTGCCGGTCCATGCGGACGGAGAGGGTTTCGAGGCCGAGGGTGTAGAGAAAGGCGTTGAAGGGGCTGAGGGCGGCGCCCAGATCGCGCAGGGTCTCCGCGCGCAGCTTCATCAGGTAGCCATAGACCCCGAAAGTCTCGTGGAAGGCGAGACCGTGATACTCCGCCGAAGGATCGGCGACGGTCGGGAAGTGGCCGTTAGACCAGTCGAACGTGCCGGAGTCCACGACGACACCGCCAATGCTGGTGCCGTGGCCGTCGATGTACTTGGTGGCCGAGTGGACCACGATGTCGGCGCCCCACTCGATGGGCCGGCACAGGTAAGGCGTAGCGAACGTGTTGTCCACGATGAGGGGAATGCCATGGGCGTGAGCAATCTCGGCCACGGCGCGGATGTCGAGGATGTTGCCGCCCGGATTGCCAATGGTCTCGCCGAAAAGCGCTTTGGTGCTGGGCCGGAGGGCGGCGCGCCAGGCGTCGAGGTCGTCGGGGTCCACGAGGGTGACGTCCACGGAGAGCTTGGCGAAGGTGTGCTTGAGCTGGGTAATCGTGCCGCCATAGATGGCCTGAGAGGCGACGATGTGGTCGCCGGGACGGAGCAGCGTGAAGAAGGCGCCCGTCTGGGCGGCCATGCCGCTGGCGAAGGCGACAGCGCCCGCGCCGCCTTCGAGGCTGGCGATGCGCTCTTCGAACGCGGCCACAGTCGGGTTCATGATGCGCGAGTAAATGTTGCCGTACTCCTGCAGGTTGAAGTAGGCGGCGGCGGACTCGGTGTCCTCGAAGACGAACCCGGAGCTCTGGTAAATCGGGACGGCGGAGGCGCCGGTGGTGGGGTCAGGGCGGTGCCCGGCGTGGACGGCGCGCGTCTCGAAGCCGAAGGCGCGAGGCGCGTCGTCAGGGGTGTTGGAGCCGTTGGAGGCGCCGGACTGGGGACTGGGCGGGGTGGAGGACTCGTCGGTAGGCATAGATCGACTCCGCTTCTGGTAGCTGCCCGGTGGTGTCGGCGAGACGCGGCGCGCCGAAACGCGTGGTGGGGATGGCCGGGCCGCTCGCGCTTCACTTCATGCAGTTACGCACGTGCCCGGCCTCCGTGGCAATGGTCGGGGTGGGTCGGAGACGGCGGGCGGGCTGTATGAGACGGATGGGGGATGATTGGGAAGGGGGTCACAGGTTGCAATACCAAGTGGGGGTGTCCTCCGTTGCACATACGACAGAGAAGACGCATCCACGCCGGGCAACCGCATTGGGACGATTGGGGCGAGGGTGCGGCGCGCCTGGCCGCCCCCTCCACACGTGTTTTGGGCGAGCAGGGACGGAAAGTGAGCGCCGCAAGCGCGTCAGTGGTGTGAGATGATGGGAGGCCGCATGGCGTGGGTTCTAGTCGCCGATGACGACAGCGGCATCCGTGAATCCCTGCGGCTGATTCTGGAAGACGCCGGATATCAGGTCGCTGAGGCCGCGGATGGCATGCAGGCGCTAGATATCTTGCGTGCGAGTCCGCAGCAAATGGTGGTGCTGCTCGATCTGATGATGCCGAAGGTGGATGGGGCCGGCGTGCTGGGAGCCGTAGCGGCCGATCCCCAGCTGGCGAAGCAGCACGCCTTCGTGTTGATGACCGCGGCACGTAAGACGCTCGGACTGGCGTTCGCGCGGCTGCTCGCCGATCTGCGGGTGCCACTGCTGGCCAAGCCGTTCGATCTGGAGACGGTGCTCGAGGTGGTGGAACAGGCGCAGGATCGCCTGGTAAGGGTGTGAGCGCTCCCCTGTCCGCCACTGCGGTACAAGGCTGCCCCGACGGTGGCATCGTGCGAAGCGAGGGTTGACGCCGCGGCCTTCCGTGCGCCTTGATGTGCCGCGGGAGGGTGATGCCATGACGAGCGAGCAAGTGTGGACGGCCACCTGGCTGGACCTGTACGATTGGCGGCAGCGCGTGGCGCGGATGTATCAGGAGCGGGACGCGGCGCTCCGGCTGGGGGAGGATCCGCTGCTGGTGCTGCGGCGGTTCCGCGCGACGAAGGACGCGCTGTTCAAGCGACACCCGCAGTCTCCGCTGAGCATGGAGGAGCGCCGGAGCTTCGGGGGGCTACGCTATTTTGAGCACGATCCGGCGCTGCGCGTCGATGCGCTGTTCGAGGCCGAGCCCGCTAGTGACGCCGGCGAAGACGACCCGGGAGAGGCGCTGGAGGCGAGCGGCCCGCACGCGATGCGCTTCCGGCGGGCCGGCCGCATGCGGTTCACGCTCGGCGGCGAGCCCGCGGAGCTGGTCGTATACTGGATCGACGTCTACGGCGGAGGGCTGTTCCTGCCGTTTCGCGATGCGACGTCGGGCACCGAGACCTACGGCGGGGGACGCTACCTGTTCGATACAGTGAAGGGCAGCGACTTCATGCGCATGGATGGCGACGAGCCAGACATGGAGATCGGAGCCGGCGCCCGCATGGGATACGCGGGTGGGCCGGTGATCCTCGACTTCAACTACGCCTACAACCCGTCCTGCGCATACGACGCGCGCTGGATCTGCCCACTCTCGCCACCGGGGAACCGGCTGCCGTTTCCAGTACGCGCCGGCGAGCGCATGTGGGACGGTGCGGCGTCCCCGCACCCGTAGGCCGGCGGAGCATCGGGACAGAAGCGTACACGCCGGAAACGTTCACGGCTGCCCTGAGTTGCCGGTGGAATCGTCGTCCGGCGGGAAGAGGATTGGTTGGCGCTCGCGTTCCACCCGCTGGGCCTCGTCGCGCTGCAGCTCGGCGATGCTCTTTGCCGGCGTGGGCAAGTCTTCGGGCATGGTGCCGCCCAGGTCCGCGATGGTTTGGCGCACCTTGCGCCCAACGTCGTGGTGAATGCGGTTGGCGGCGTCTTTTGTGGTGACACCCTCTCGCGTGATCTTGTCGGCCGCCTGTGTCGCGCGGAACCAGTTCGCGGCGAGCTCTGTTGAGCCCATGTGATCGAGGATGGCCTGCCCGCGCTTCAAGCCCTTGCGGGCGGCGATGTCGCGGGCCGTCTCGCCGTTGTAGAGGCCGCGATAGCCGTGATCCTGGAAGAGCGCGAAGTCACGGGCGGTGATGATGCCAGCGCCCGACGCCGCGGCGGCCAGATCGACGTTGCGTTCCTTCATCTCCGCGCGCAAGCGCAGCCGGCGTTGATCTTCGGAGAGCTGCGCCAGCTCGTCGGCGATCTCCGCTTCGCGCGTCCGCACGGCGAAGTACGTCTGTCCGAGGGCCACAATCTCTTTGGCCGGGTCCGCGTTCTGGACTACCAGATAGCAGGCGTAGCGCGACAGGTGGATGTCCTCCACCTCGCGCTGTGCGCCCTTGCCTGTAGCGATCATCTTAACGGTGGCGTTGAAATGATCCGAGGCCGCATGACCGCTGTTCTCGCACGCCTGCATGGCGCGCTCGAGTACGCTGGTGAAGCGCTGCCAGCCAGAGTACCCCAGGATCGCGGCCAGGTCACGCGCGGACCAATACTCGCCGCCGTCCTCGGCAGTGTGGCGGATCCGCTCGAAGGGTGATGTGTGCGCGGCATCATCGGGCATGGCTCGTACCCCATCCTCTCGTATCACTGCGACATAAGTGAACGATGCGCATTGCCAGCCTCGTGGCCTTCCTCGATGTACGACGGGCGCTACGCCGTCATGGCGCCGGTGTCCCAGGTGCCATCGGACCGCAGGAGGTAGTTGTCTATCAGGCGCGCGGGTCCAACGCGGGCGGCGATGGCGAGTAGGGCGGGTGCGGTGAGAACAGTCAGCGGCTCGAACGTGTCGGGGTGGCAGACGTCC
>CAYQFU010000129.1:8484-12138 GCA_964416775.1 uncultured Ktedonobacterales bacterium | reverse complement strand
GGCGGCAGCGGATGCGGGTTCAGGCGCGAGGGCGGCGCTGAAGCGCTCGCGCCCGGCTTCCAGGGCGCGCCGCAAGACGCTCGCGGCCGCACGATCCTTGGGACTGAGGTAGGCGTTGCGGCTGCTCATGGCCAGGCCATCAGGCTCGCGCACCGTGGGCAGGACGCGCAGAGTGACGGGAACGTTGAGGTCGGCGACCATACGGCGCAGGACGGCAACCTGCTGCGCGTCTTTCTGGCCGAAGTAGGCGCGATGGGGACGTACGACGTTAAACAGCTTGGCCACCACGGTAGCGACGCCGCGGAAGTGGCCGGGCCGGCTCTCGGCTTCCAGGCGCTCGCTCATGGGGCCGGTGGGGCTGACGAAGGTCAGGAAGCCGGAGGGGTAGACGTCGGCGGCATGTGGGGTGAAGACGATGTCCACGCCGGCGTCTTCGAGCAGGGCGAGGTCGCGCGGGAGGTCACGCGGATAGCGCGAGAGGTCTTCGCTGGGGCCAAACTGCGTAGGGTTCACGAAGATGCTGACGGCCAGAACGGCGCTCTCGGCCCGAGCCTGGCGCACGAGGCTGAGGTGGCCGGCATGGAGGTAGCCCATCGTGGGGACCAGACCGATGATGCCGGCTGTCGCGTCCAGGCGCGCACGCTCGGCCACCATGTGTGCCACGGTCTCCACAACGCGCATGACTCACTTCCTCCGGCGTGGTGTGTGTGCTGATCCCCGATGCGGGTGATCGCTTTCTCCCTGCGTAGTAACGTCCGTCCCGCGCGGATGTCACAGTTCCATCACATGCGCGATGAGCGGCCCTCGCGGGGCGATTCATGTTGTAGCGTAGATTGTAGCGTAGTCCGGCCGCGCAGGGCACAGCAGCACAGCCGTAGTACCTTTACGACCCGTGAACGGGCCCTCGAACGTCTGGAAAACTGTGCGGGACGCGGGGGAGACGCCCACGCCAGCGCTCGACCGGGGTGGCGTGGTCTGGTATGCTTCGTGCGTGGACGCTCACGTCTGGTTTGGCGCGGTTGGGCCGGGTCTCGGCCCCCTGGAGGAGCGAACTATGAAGCCATTCCGATTGCTCAGGAGAACCATCACGTGGGCTGGCCTGGGCATCGCCGGCGGCGCCGTGTTGGTGACGGCGCGTCACCTGCTCTCCACGCCGCAGCCCCTCGAAAGCACGCTCACGGGCGAGGGCCGCATCGACCGGCGCCGCGAGGGCCAAATCTATTACAACGTCAGCGGTCCAGAGGCGGCCGAGCCGCTGGTGCTGCTGCACGATTTCTATCCTGGGGCGTCCAATTACGAGATGCGCCGCATCTTCCCACGACTGGCGCCGGATTACCGGGTCTATGCGCCGGACTGGTTGGGCTTCGGCATGTCGGAGCGGCCAGCGCTGGCCTACACCGGCGAGCTCTACGCGGATGTGCTCACGCGCTTCCTGCGCGAGACCGTCCAGCGGCCGGCAATCGTGATAGCCCACGGGTTGGCGTCCAATGTGGCGGTGCGCGCCGCGTCCGACGAACCGGCGCTGTTCGAGCGGCTGGTGCTGGTGGCGCCACACACGCAGGCCGGGATGGAGCCGGGGCCAACGGTGCCGCAGGTGCTGGTGCGGCTGGCACAGCGGACGTCGCTAGGACTGGTGCCGTACGCGGCGCTGGCCACGCGGCCCGCCGTGCGCTGGCAGGTGTCGCGCCGGGCGGCGCGGCCGGGCGAGGGCGGCGCAACCGACGACGCCGTGGATCACATCTACGCCAGCGCGCATCAGTTCGGTGGGCACCACGCGCTGCTGGCGCTGTTGACGGGCGAGCTGGACCTGCCCGTGCACAACGCGTTCGCCCTCCTGGAGCCTCCGGTGCTGGTCGTCGGCGGAGAACGCGATACGCTGCACCCGCGGGCGCAGCTGGAGGATCTGGCACTGCTGAATCCGTACGCCCAGATCGTGACCGTGCCCGGCGCGGCGGATGCTGTGTTCGAGGATGCGCCGGCGGCTTTCGTGGAGCGGGTGGGGTTGTGGCTGGGCACGCCGCGCCAGCGGCATGTATCGCCGCTGCTGGAGCGGACGCATCCTGCCGTGGAGCGGCGTGAGGCGGCGGCACCTCAGGCGCAGGCGGCGCCTACGGGGAACGCGGCCCAGGAGGCCGGCAAGACTGTTGCGCCAGTGGACGAGGCGACGATGCCGGGGGAGGCCACCGTGAGTGGCGGCATCTTCGCGGCGAGCGCGCGCGATGTCGAGCCGGAGGCGCGTGCCGAGGGCGCGCCGCTCGCGGCGGAGATTGATGCGGGGGCGCCCGAAGTGGACGCTCAGACGCAGACCGAGCAGTTCGGCGAGCCGCGCGGCATGGTGACACCGGTGCCGGGCCTGGAGAATCTGGAGGGGCTGCAGCAGCGCGCGCCCGAGGCGGCGCCCGCGGCCGAGTCGGAGGAGCTGCCCGAGCCGCCGCGTGGAGCGGACTTCGCGCCGCTGGACGTGGCTGGCAATGTAGCGGACGCCGGGGCGGCGCCCGTGCCCGAGACCCGGGTGGTCGGCAAGCCGGAAGGCGAGGTAGACGAGACAACCGGGACTCCCGCCGAAGCGCAGCCGCCCCGTGGCGACGTGCGCGCGGAGGCCGCGCCCCCGCGGCTGGAGCGGGAGCTCGAGGCGCCTGTGCAGGACGCCGATTGGGTGGTGGTCGTGGTGCCACCGGAGCCGGAGGCGGCCGCGCAACCCAGTACGCCGGCCGGCGAAGCTCAGGAGCAAACCGCGGCCGGGGCGGACGAGATGCCCGAGCAGCCGGAGCGTCTGGGCGACGCGCGCGCGGAGGCTGCGGCGACGCTCCAGACGGCGGAGCTGCTGGCCGATCTGGAAGAGCGCGCGGGCCTCGAGGCCCAGCGCGTGGACGAGGCCATCCGGGAGGAGGCGCCAGGCACCGTGACGGACAGCGCGACGACGGACGCGGACGCCGAGGCGCCGGGCACGGTGATGGAGGGCGTGGCGAGCGAGGCCGAAGCGGAGGCCAAGGGCACAGCGGCGACCGGGTCCGGCAGCGCCGCCATGGGGGCGCAAGCTGCGCCGACCACGCCCATGCGCGGGCGCCGGGTGGAGAAGCCAGACCGGCCGAGCCAGGCGCTGCGCGGCGAGGGACGGCAGGCGCCGGCGCGCACTCCGCGGACACCGGAGAGCGAGAGTCAGGCGCCAGGGCGCATGGGAGGCGCGGCCACTGGTCAGCGTGCGAGTGGCAAGGCGACAAAGGGCGCGCACAGCGGTCAACACGCGAGATCGGGCACGGACGGCCAGAAGCCCCAGAGCCGGAAGGGCAAGCGCGGGCACAAGTGACGGGCGCACCCGGAGTACATTGGGTACGGCCCGATCGAACCCCTTTGGATCGTGTGACAGGTGTAGAGAGCGCGCCGACGGTTGCGCGCCAGGAGTCTTCTTTATGTTGCTGGAGCTGATGCGTTCACCGGCGGTGGTCGATATGGTGCTGCTGGTGATGTTGCTGGCATGGCTGGGCGGGAGCGCGCTGATGACGTTGCGCGCCGGGCGTGGCGCGAACGAGCACGAGGCGGTGGAGCGGCGCAGCGAGGAGCTCACCTCCAGAGTACGCCCAGGCCCCAGGACCAGCAGTTCCACGATGCCGCCGCAGGCTCACGCGGCTGACTCGCTGCGCCCGTAAGCGCGGC
>CAYQFU010000129.1:3551-8384 GCA_964416775.1 uncultured Ktedonobacterales bacterium | reverse complement strand
AGGCCACATATATCAAGGGTGGCTCACAAGAGCGGCTGAAAAAGTGGCGGGCGCGCGTGACGATGTACGCCGGCAATTGTGGATGGCCGCGCGGCGAGAGGCGCTGGTCCGCCGTGTTACAATTCACTATGCGTCGCTCGCCGGTGAAAGAATCCTTGTAGGTCGCTGTGGAGAAGCATGTGATGTCCATACGCCCGTTGATTGGAATGCCCTGCGCGCCAATGCTGCGCGCCGATACTCAGAACCTCGTGTACGCCTGCAATCCGAACTACGCGCATGCCGTCGAGGAGGCGGGTGGGGTGCCTGTCCTGCTGCCGCTGTGGCAGCGGCGGGAGAGCCTGGAGACACTGCGGGGCCGGCTGGACGGGCTCCTGCTGATGGGTGGCGGCGACATCGATCCCGCGCACTACGGCGAGGCGGCGATCCCGGAGACGGAGCCACCTGAGGCGGAGCGCGACACGCTGGAGATGGAGATGCTTCGCGACGCGCTGGACGAGGGAATGCCGGTGCTTGGCATCTGCCGGGGAATGCAATTACTGAACGTGGCGCGCGGCGGAACGCTCTATCAGGATATCGCCGCGCAGCTGCCGGCGGCCCAGCCCCACGTGCTGGGTGGCACGGGCATGGACCGATTGCACGACATCGTGGTGCGCCCGGGGTCGCGGCTGGCTGAGATACTGGGCGGGGAGCGGCATGCGGTGAATAGCTACCACCATCAGGCCCTCAATCAATTAGGTGAGGGGCTGTCAGTGGTGGCGTGGACGGAGGATGGGCTAGCCGAGGCGGTCGAGGTATCGGAGCACCCGTTCGCGCTGGCGGTGCAGTTCCACCCAGAGCGCATGTACGAGCACGACCAGGCGGTGCGGCGGCTGTTCGAGGCGTTTGTGGGAGCGTGCCGCATGCGGATAGAGCGGACGGAGCGGATGGCGCGCCAGAGCGTGCGATAACTTCCTGCGATAGGTTCCCTGGAGCTACGTGGCGCGCGGGAGAGGGTAGGAATGAGCGAGCGCTACTTCGAGGACTACGCCGTGGGGCAGATCTTCGGCTCCGGGCGACTGCGGATCGACAGGGAGCGGATCACGACCTTCGCCGCCGAGTTCGATCCTCAGCCTTTCCATCGCGATGAGGCAGCCGCGCGCGACTCGATATTCCGCGGACTGGCGGCGAGCGGTTGGCATACCGCGGCGGTTACCATGCGGCTCCTGGTCGAAGGCGAGCTCAAGCCGGCCGGCGGCATCATCGGCACCGGCTTCGACGAGTTCCGCTGGCCGCGGCCCGTGCGGCCTGGAGACGAGCTGCGCGTGGAGAGCGAAGTGCTCGAGGTGCGGCCGTCGCAGTCGCGTCCCGACCTGGGGGTGATCAAGGTGCGGACGACGACGCTCAACCAGAACGGCGAGGCCGTGCAGATCCTCGTCGGCAACCTCATGGTACCGCGCCGGCCGGCCTGAACACGCGGCACGACCGTGGGTAGGCGAGCGATCAGCAGACGCCGAGGGGGACGGCGACGGTGCCGCCATCCGCGATGATGACGACGTGGGCGCCGCCCGATGGCAGCCCGGCGACGGCGAGAGTGACGCTGGCGTCGGGGGCGAGCTGGCCGGTGAGGGTCGGATGGGGGGTGGCGTCCGCTCCGCTGGCGAAGGTGGCGGAGAGGGCGTCGGGACTGCCAGCAGCCCAGGAGATGGGCGCGGCGCCGGTGTTGCGCAGGGTCAGCGTTGTCGGAACGTTCGCGCAGGCGGAAGGCGTGATGAGGAGGTTCCCGGCGACGAAGGGGCCGGTGGGGATAGATGTGGCGGTCGCGAGCGTAGTGGGCGTGGCCGCGGCCAGTTGGCTGGCGTACGGCACCCACGAAGGAATACGCCCGCTGGCGAGGGGATAGGTGACGGCGGAGCCCGCGGCAACGCCGAGCACGAGCGTCGCGGCGGCGGTGAGGAGCCACAGCAGGCGGCCGCGGCGACGGCGTGGCGGCTCGGGCATGCCGGTGGTGTCGTCGGGAGCGTCGGGCTCGCCCACATCCTCGTCGTCGCTGGGGGTCTCGGCCTGGGTGGAAGCGGCGCCGGTGGCTGCGGCGGACGCCGCCGTGGCAGGTATAGGTGTGGGTGTAGCCGGCGCCGTGGGCGTGGGCGTGGCGGCAACGGCCTCCGCGCCGGTGGCGGTGGTCGCGGCGGCTGCCGGTCGCTCCGGCTCCTTCGGCGCGACGCGAACGGCTCCGGCGGCAGCGACAGTGGCAGTGGACGCGGCGCGGGTGGCCACCGCGGCGGCTGGCTGCGTGATACCGAGGGCGCGCTGAACCCGCCGATCCACAGCATTGGCGATGGCGACGGCGCGGTCGGCAACGTCTCTGGTGATGAGCTTACCAGTGTGAGGGGAGTCGTGCGTGAAGTGGTTGCGCACACGTGTCAGCTCGAGGACGGTCTCACGCTCGTCCTTACTGAGGGAGAGGCCGGCGTCGCTGGCGGCGGTGAGCATGTCCGGCATGCTCGCCTTGATGGCGACCTCCTGCCATTGGACCGATTGCGAGCCTGCTCCAACGGCGGCGACGCGCATCCAGAGATACGCCTGCAGGCTGTGCCGGATCGCTTCGACGGCATCCGAGAGGGCCGAGCGGTAGGGGAGATTGTCGCTGAGGCGAACTTTGGCGGCGTGCAGGAACGCCTCGGACTTCTTCAGATGCTCGTCTCGCCGATCCAGGAAGACGCTCGCCATGCGCGAACCTCCGCAGTGAGATGGCTGCTGTTGAGCAGCATGCGGAGTATAACAGCCCCCCTGGCGACTGCCAAGGGGGTCCGGGGGAGTGGCTAGTGGATGAGTACCAGAGGCTTGATCAGGCGAGCAATTCGGGAAGGCGGGCGATGTCCACGTTGCCGCCACTGACGACGACGACTACGCGGCGGCCTGCCGTGTTGGGGATTTTGCCAGCAATGAGGGCGGCGAGACCAGCGGCGCCGGCAGGCTCGGCCAGCAGCTTCGAACGCTCCAGCAGGAGCCGCATCGCCTGGCGCAGATCGTCGTCTCCGACGAGCACGACATCATCTACGTAGCGCTGGTTGACGGCGAGATTGAGGCTGCCAGTGAAAGGCGCGGCCAGCCCATCGGCAATGGTATCCATCGCCCCAGGGTTCACGGGACGACCTTCCGCGAGGGCACGGGTGACGGTCTGTGCGCCGATGGGCTCGACCCCGACGACGCGCGTGGCGGGCCGGCGCTCTTTGACGGCGAGGGCGATGCCAGAGATGAGGCCGCCTCCGCCGACCGGCACGATGACGAGATCGGGGTCGGGCAGGTCTTCGAGGATTTCGGCGCCGATGGTGCCCTGACCGGCGATGATCATAGGATCGTCGAAGGGGTGGACGAAGGTGAGGCCGCGCTCGCGCTCGAGAGCGTGGGCGCGGTCGAATGCCTGCGTGTTGTCGGCGCTGGAGAGGTCCACGGTGGCGCCATACGCGCGGGAGGCGGCCACTTTACTGGCGGAGGCACCCTGGCGCATGACGACGGTGGCGGTCAGGCCTTCGGCCGCGGCGGCCCAGCTAACGGCCTGGGCGTGATTGCCAGCGGAGACGGTGATCAGGCCGCGCTGGCGCAGATCGTCGGAGAGGGTGGCCAGCCGGTTGAGGACGCCGCGGACCTTGAAGGAGCCAGTCTTCTGGCGCTGCTCCTCTTTGAGCCAGAGCTGTACGGGCGGGTCGAGGAGGTCGCCGAGGGTGTGGGCCGTGCTGAGGGGGGTGCGGTGGACGCGGCCGGCGATGCGCCCCTGGGCGGCGAGGACATCGTCCAGGGAGGGAATGGGCTGATCGGATATGGACATCGGCAATGCTCCTCGAAGTCTACGGCGACGATGGACCAGGCATGGCACGCACGACGGATTGTATGCTGGGCTTGGCGCCAGGGGCAAGGACCCCCACCCAACCTGAGTCCTCGCCCAATGCCTTGCGACACGGCGCCGGCACACGCGTTGCGGCAGGATGGGTGGAGATGGCGTCAGCGCAAGGAGTGAGCAGCAGAGAGAGCCCGAGTCACGGGTGGTTTGACAGGATTGCCCCGTTGCCGATACACTGGCACCGGCTGTTGAGATCGGCTCGCGAGGATGCGAGCGTGCGTGTGGATGTGCTGGTGGATGTGAGGAAGGGAGCGCGGGATGGCGGCGAGGGGCGGTCCCGCGCGGCACAGCGGCACACGTCTGCTCAGGCGCCAGCTCACCCTGCTGGCGGTGGCGGTCGGATGGCTCCTGCTGGCGCTGGTACTGGCGCCAGGAACAGATCGGGCGCTGGCGCGAGACATGGCCACGGCAGCGTCGCTCATCCCGAACACAGGGTCGGCGACCACGTCGACCAATACAACCCCGACCGCGACGGCGCCGACCTCGACCACGACGGCGCCGACCTCGACCGCGACGACGCCACCCCAGGCGACCGCGACGCCGAAGCGGGCATCGCAACCGACCGCCACGCAGCCGCCGCCAGCACCGCCGCAGAATGGAGGCGGGCCGCCGCCGAGCACCGGCGGCAGTACGGGGCCGCAGCCGACACGGGTGGTCCTGGCGCAGCCGACGCTGGGCGACTCGGCGTCTGGTGGCCAGTCAGGGTTTTCGCCGACGGATATGACCTCGAACGGGATCCTCATCTTCGCGACGCTCGGATGCGTGGTGGGTGTCATCGGGCTGATCGCCCTGGTGATCGCCTGGATCACGCTGGTGAGCGATGGCTGGGGCCCGCTGCTGAAGGTGCTGTTGCTGGGGAACCGGCGCGGCAAGCGCCGCTTCAAGCGCAAGCCACAGGCGGAGGCGCACGGCGGCATAGCCGAGCGCGGAGGGCCACAGGCGTACGGCGGACGAGG
>CAYQFU010000129.1:0-3451 GCA_964416775.1 uncultured Ktedonobacterales bacterium | reverse complement strand
GGCCCGAGAATACCCCAGAGTTGTCAAACGTGTGCCTGTCACGTATACTAGCCTGGGTCTCGTGAGGCGCACGACCGGATAGTTCGTGGCCCCGCCGCACAGGGCGACGAGGGGCGCGATGAGCCGGCCGTCGCGACGGCAGCGGCGGCGCATGCGCGGACGGCGCGGCGGGACGCGACGGCGGCGCACACAAGCGACGGCACGTCAGGCCACGCTTGGCGTGCGCGGCGGGAGGCAAGGCGCATGAGTAGCGGAGGGTGGGGCCCTGGGTCCTCGGGGCGTGGTGCGCCGCGTGGCGGGCATGCATGGGACGAGGACGAGGGCCCAGCGCGATCGTCCAGCCGGCGCGGACCACCCGCCGGCGGACACGATTCGCGCGACCCGCGCGACCCACGAGATGGACGCGGGTCACGAGACCCAAGAGACCCGCGCGGTGGCCGTGGATCGCGAGATCCAAGAGATCCGCGTGACTCGCGTGATCCACGAGATCCGCGTGACCCACGCGATGGACGCGACTCGCGTGACCCGCGCGCTGGACGCGGCGCCGGGAACAGTGGATCCTCGGCATCGTGGGAGCGCGATCCCGGGGGCAGCCGGAGCGGGGGCGGAGCGGGCACGCGCGGGCGCGACGGTGGGCGTCCAATGTCGCGACGCGAGCCCGACGCGGACGATTGGGCAGCCGCGCAGCGGCCATCTTCGCGCCGGGACGGCGATTCGGACGACCGGCACGCGGCCGGACGATCGAGCAGCCGCGGGCGCGGGGCCGGCGAATGGAGTGCGAGCAGCCGTGGACGCGGCGACGACCGATCCGATCCAGATCGCAGCTATGCCCGCGGGGGCAGGGGTCCAGCGCGCGATGATGCGTGGGCGCCGCCGTCACGTGGCGGGCTGTGGGGCGACGAGGACGCGCAGCCGGCACGCGGGCGGCGTGGGGGCGCGGCGACGTCCGATCCACGCAATCGCCGGCCCGGCGGGCGGTCCGCGCTGTGGGACGAAGACGCGGACGAGCGACCAGGGCGAAGCCGGCGTGGGGCCGGCGCGGACGCGCGCGGTGGCCGAGGCGCGCGTCCAGGACGTGATGCGCGCGGCATGGGCCGCGCCGACGATCCGTGGAGCACTCTCGACGATGAAGGTGAAAGCAGCTCGCGGGGCAAGCGCATCGCGATATCACTGGGCATCATCCTGGGCGCCCTGGTGCTGGGTGCCGGCGCGGGGTATGGCTACTGGAAGCTGAGCGCCCCCAAGCCATCGGCGTCCCAGAATACGCCGGCCACGTCCGGCACGCCGCAGGCGGCGCCTGGGGTCACGCCACATGCGTGGGCCACGAATGACCGGCCGACGGTGTGGGTGATCTGGAACGGACCCGGCGGTGTCGCGTAGGAGTCCCCTCTCCCGAGCGCTCCCCGCCGCGATGTGGCGAGAGAGAGGTTGCGGGCCTCGTGCGTGGTATGCTTGTAGGGATGCGAGCGAAAGCGCACGATGGGACGCGGTCGTGGCGTGCGACCGATATGCATATGAGGGACGGTAGACACGATGGCTGCATCTGGTGAATCGAGCGCGCTGGAGGCGCGGCTGCGCGAAGAGCTGCGGGAAGCGTCGCGGGCGCGCGATCAGGTCCGGATGGACACGCTGCGGCTGGCTTTGGGCGCGTTTCACAATGAAGAGGTGGCGCGCACGGATGCGGCGCACAAGCAACACGGCCAGGCGCTGACCGAGCAGGACCGGCACAGCATCGTGGAGAAGCAGATCAAGCAACGCCAGGAGGCGGCGCAGATCTTTCGCTCGGCGAATCGGCCAGAGCTGGCGGAGAAGGAAGAGCGTGAGGCGGCGATCCTGCAAGTGTATCTACCGGCGCGCATGACGGACGACGAGCTGCGGCAGCTGGTGGCAGGCCTCATCGCGGAGCACGGCAAGGACTTCCGCAAGGTGATGCCGGCGGCGTCGCGTGAGACGAAGGGCCGCGCGGATGGGCGGCGCGTGCAGGAAATCGTGCGCGAGCTGACGGCATAAGGGAGCGAGCCTTGCGGGAGGACCTGGCACTGACAGATCCATCATCGCACTTCCTCTCGCACTACTATGAGGCCTCTGTCGGCCCATTCCGCACGCTGTCTGACCTCAGTCAAGGGGACGCTGAGAACATCTTGATGCGTCTTCGTCTCCATCAATGCGCTTTCAAGATGGAAAGCCGTATCGCGGTCAAGTGTATACGCTGAGCGAAATCGTGGAGGTAATCAAGCAGTACGGTTTGCCCCAGCACTGGAACGCTGATGGAAAACAGGGACCAGAACGCTATATTGAAGCCCAAATCTGGGATGAGATTGCTCTGCGATAAAACCGGCGCAAAGTTTCCCTATCGATGATGTTGAATGTGGGTTGTGCAGGTCGCGCGCTCGACTGCGACATCAGGCTCTTCATAGCTCGTCGTCGCAGCCGTTCGCCTCTGCCCTGGAGCCCGCTTCGGTAGCCTGCGAGAGCTGTCTCGCCAGCCTCGTGAGCAGGGCATGGAGCGTGCGGCGCTCCTCCGCCCTGAGTGGCGCGAACATGCGCTCGGCGAGCTCGCAGTGCAGCGCGTGGACCTGCTCCACGTGTGCCCGGCCTTTGTCTGTCAGCTCCAGCAGGATGGCCCGGCGATCGGTGGGATCCGGCCGGCGGGCGAGCAGCCCCTCGCGCTCCAATCCATCCACAATCGTCGTGATGTTGCGCGCCGTCACCCCCAGCGCCGTCGAGAGGTCGCCCATGCGCACCCGGCCCGGCTGGGCATCCGTCACCGCCGCTAGCAGGCGCACCCGCGGCATGGAGAGCTCGCGCAGGCCTGGCTCCGCCTGGGAGAAGCAAAGGTTGCCCCACTGCTTGAACGCGTGCGTCGTGCCGAGCAGCAGCTCGACCAGCTCCACCGCGGTTGGCTCGCGACCGCCCTCCAGTGGAGGTGGCGACAGTGGCCAGCCGTTCCGCTGAGACGCCGACCGGTTTGGGTGAGGTCCGTGGGAAGAGGATGAACGGGAATGTGGTGGCTGTGGTGAGTGAGACCTTGACACGGCACCCCATCTCCTGTATATATACACTATCAAAACGTACAACATGTATGGTGTGGTAGTGAGCCCATTCAGCAAAAAGGATACCACATGGCAAGCCAACCCGCAATCCTCGCCGAGGGGCTCCAGAAGCGCTTTGGCCAAACGCAGGCCCTGCGGGGCCTCGATCTCGCGGCCGACGAGGGCACGGTCCTTGGTGTGCTGGGGCCGAACGGCGCCGGCAAGACCACCGCGGTGCGCATCCTCGCCACACTCTTGCAGCCGGACGCCGGCCACGCGGAGGTCGCCGGCCTGGACGTCGTGCGCCAGGCGGAGGAGCTGCGCAGCCGCATCGGGCTCGCGGGGCAGTATGCGGCGGTTGACGAGCTGCTCACCGGCCGCGAGAACCTCGAGATGTTTGGCCGGCTCTACCACCTGCC
>CAYQFU010000128.1:0-16958 GCA_964416775.1 uncultured Ktedonobacterales bacterium | reverse complement strand
CAGCAGCCTGGAGCGGCTTGCACAGGTGCCGCGCCTGTGGTATGCTGTGCGAGGCGCAGGCCGGCACCGCAAGACGTGCCGTACAGCGCCGGCCCCACGGGTCTGGAGTGCCAGCCTGCAGGGTCGGAAGAACGTCGCATGTATGTTGCGACCTGGCTTCACATCTGCCTTTCTTGTGCCCGTAGCTCAGTGGATAGAGCGCCGGCCTGCGGAGCCGGAGATCGGAGGTTCGAGTCCTCTCGGGCACGCCAGTATCCGCACGTACAGAGCCCCGGTGCGCCCAGCGCAGCGGGGCTCGACGCGTTTGCGCGTCCGTTCCTTAACCGTTCCCTAAGAATAGCGCCCCTGATTGGGCGCCTACCATCGTCGTCCGGCGACAAGCGCGGTCAGCGCCCGTCACCTCCCGTCGCGACCTGGCGCCATGCGCCACGGATTGCCGCGCAGTCCCTTGCACGGCGAGAACGTCTGTTCTACACTGTACCGCGTGATGCGATCAACGATTCCACCGGCATGCCGCTCGGAATACCTCGGCAAAATCGGCAACTGGGAATCCACCACGTAGCCGATCACGTGCCTGCGTAGTGCTCGGGAATGCTCGTTGGACGGCCACCTGATGCCCGTTGCGGAGCCGCAACGCCAGGGCTCCGGCCGTGGAATGCATGCGGATGCCACGGGCGCGGCCAGCATATTCGCAGGCCGCATCGCGGCGTGGCATATTCCTTGCTCTCCGCATAACTCATAGAGAGAGCTACCGCACAGGCAGCCACTCGGCTTCACCTGGTGGTCCTCAGTCACCCTATACGAGGAGTACGCTGGCCATGAGCCGCTTCGACTTTTACAACAACGACGCTCGTCGTGCCCTCGCCCAGGCGCGTGAGACGGCCCTGCGGCTCAACCACAAGACGATCTGCACTGAGCATCTCCTGCTTGGCTTGTTAGAGGCGCAAGACCCGACTATCGAGGCACTCCTGAACGGTCTGGGCGCCAATACGGGCCGGGTACGCCAGGCACTAGAGTTTGTCATCGGCAAGAGCAACCGCCCGCTACTGGTTGAGCCGGCGCTGAGCGTGGCCGCCCGGACCGTGCTCGACCTGGCGGAGCAGGAGGCGCGCGACGATCACAACACACCGGTCGGGACGGAGCACCTGTTCATCGGCCTGTTACGCGAGGGCGAAGGCATCGCGG
The DNA here is from genome assembly GCA_964416775.1 of uncultured Ktedonobacterales bacterium. GTDB lineage: Bacteria > Chloroflexota > Ktedonobacteria > Ktedonobacterales > JADMIN01 > CAYQFU01. Next base: position 15,773 of record CAYQFU010000128.1, on the reverse strand, counting down.
CAGGCGTGCTCGAAAGCTTTGGCGTCTCGCTCGATCGTGTGCGCTTTCAGCTCGACCAGATCAAGCGACAGGGCCGTCCGCCGGCCAACAATGTCGCTCAGCAAATGGCGAAGTATTCGATGACCCCAACTCTGAACCAGGTGAGCCGCGACCTGACCTCGGCAGCCCTGGCGGGACAGCTCGATCCAGTGATCGGCCGCGAGCGCGAGATCGAGCGGACGATGCAGGTGCTGGCCCGCCGCGCCAAGAACAACCCCGTGCTCATCGGCGATGCCGGCGTCGGCAAGACCGCCATTGCCGAGGGGCTGGCGCAGAAGATCGTCGAGGGCAAGGTCCCAGACATGCTGCGCGACAAGCGTGTGGTCTCCCTCGACGTGGGCCTGCTGACGATCGGCACAAAGTATCGCGGCGACTTCGAGGAGCGCCTGAAGAAGGTGCTGAACGAAATCGTCACCAGTGGCAACGTGATCGTGTTCATTGACGAGCTGCAGACGCTGATCGGAGCGGGCGTGGCTGAAGGATCGGTGGACGCGGCGAATCTGCTCAAGCCCATCCTGGCCCGCGGCGAGTTTCAGTGCATCGGCGCCACCACGCTCGACGATTATCGCAAGAGCATCGAGCGCGACCCGGCGCTGGAACGGCGCTTCCAGCCGGTGATCGTGCGCGAAGCGACGGTGGAGGAGACGGTCGCCATTCTCAAAGGGCTGCGGTCCCGCTATGAGAGCTATCACCACGTCTCGATCACCGACGGAGCTGTCGTGGCGGCGGCTCGCCTGGCGGAGCGCTACATCCAGGATCGCTTCCTGCCGGACAAGGCCATCGACCTGATTGACGAGGCCGCGGCGCGGCTGAACGTGGGCCGCTCCATGGTGCCGGCCGAAGTGCGAACCCTGCGCGAGCAGTTGGACCGTCTGCAAAGCGAGAAAGACACAGCCATTCGGGAGCGGCACTACCCGAAGGCGGGCGAGCTGTGGGAGCGCGAGCAGACGGTGCGGCAGCAGCTGATCGAGCGCGAGGGCGACTGGTCGCGCTTGCGCCACGAAGAGTCGCCGAAGCTCGGTGAGGCCGAGGTCGCCCAGGTGGTGGCGATGTGGACGGGCGTCCCAGCGGTCAAGGTGACGCTGGAGGAGTCGCACCGTCTGCTGGAGCTAGAGAGCGAGCTGCACAAGCGCGTCATCGGCCAGGAAGAGGCCGTCAATTCGGTGGCGCGAGCCGTGCGGCGCTCGCGCGCGGAGATGCGCGACCACCGCCGCCCGATCGGCAGCTTCGTCTTCATCGGTCCAACCGGCGTGGGCAAGACGGAGTTGGCTCGCTCGCTCGGCGCGGCGTTGTTCGGCAGCGAAGATTCGTTGATCAAGATCGACATGTCGGAGTTCATGGAAGGACATAACGCGGCGCGGCTGGTTGGCGCGCCTCCGGGCTACGTCGGCTACGACCAGGCCGGCCAGTTGACCGAGGCGGTGCGGCGCAAGCCCTACAGCGTGGTGCTGTTCGACGAGGTGGAGAAGGCGCACCCGCGCGTGTTCGACCTGCTGTTGCAGATCATGGAAGAAGGCCGGCTGACAGACGCCAAGGGCCGCACGGTGGACTTCAAGAACACCATCGTGGTGATGACCTCGAATGCTGGCGCCCAGCTGCTGGGCAATCGTGGCGAAATGGGCTTCGCGCACAACAAGCGCGACGAGCGGCAGACGGAAGAAGCTGAGTATAAGCGCATGACGGATCTGGTGATGCCGCAAGTGCGCGAGCTCTTCCGGCCGGAGTTCCTCAACCGCGTGGACGAGGTCATCATGTTCCACGCCCTATCGCGGGAGCAGGTGCGCACCATTCTCGACATCATGTTGGCGCAGACGAAAGCCCGGCTCTCGGAGCAGTTGATCGACCTGGACGTGACCGAAGAGGCGAAAAATCTGCTGGCCGATCGCGGCTACGACCGCGAGTATGGCGCGCGACCGCTGCGCCGCACGCTGCAGACCATGCTCGAGGACCAACTCGCCGAGGCGCTGCTGCAGGGCAAGATTGCCGCGGGCGATACGGTACGCGTTGACCGCACCGACGAGGGCGATCTCAAACTGGACGTCGTGGAGCACGCTGAGCCCGCTGAGATCAATGGGCCAACTGGCCAACGATTACTTGGTAGGCAAGCGTAGAGGATGCCAGGTGTACGAACCTGGCGAGATGAGCCGGTGGCACGAACCGCATTGAGCGGCGGCCACCGGCTCATCTTTCACCCACCCCAATATCGCGGGACGCAGGGCGAGTGATCCGTCACCACACGACGCGGTAACCAGGAGCCAAGATGGTCGCGGACCGCTTCTTGCGAGAACCGCGTGTCCAAACCGCCTGTGTCGGCCATGTATCGCTCTGTGCACTCCCTGGAACTGCGGAGGACAATCTCGTGAAGCTGCTACTCGAGATCCTTGTCGCTATCATTCTGCACCCCATAGCGGTGGTTCTGGCCTGGATCAACCTGGCTGGCCGTGCCGACCTCACCGCCGCTGAGAAGGTGATTTGGGGCATCGTGTGCCTGGTCTGGGGCATTGGCCCGATCCTGTACATTCTGCTTGGTCGTGGCCAGTTGTGGGGAACCGCGCCACAGGTCAGCCGACAGTGAGGACCAACCGCGCGCCGTACGTCAGATCTGGCGGGTGAGCAATGACTGCGACTCGTCAGAAAGCGGATCCACTTCGACGCCCGCACGCTCGAGCACATGGTACGCACGGTCCAGATCACCGACTGTCAGGGAGAGCTGATACGGCCCTTCTCCTGACGTGGTGAGGACCCGCGCGAGCGGCCCTGTGCCCCGCGGCGAGAGCAGCCGGATGGCGACCCCACCGACGCGGTACGTCGTGCGCCCCGCGTCGAGGGGCATGTACACGTCTGTCGCGCCCAGCTCGGCGTCGAATTGTTCCACGCCGCACCCGATGAATGCGCTGCCCGTCCCCAAGCCGGGTTATGGTCCGCCGGGCGCGACGATGCACCCGAGATCGGTGAAACAGCGCACCGCCTCGTCGAGGTCCGGCACGGCGATAACGGCGCGGCAGAACCGGTCGAGCACGCGGATGCCTCCTCCCACGACAGGCAATATGGCCGCCAATGCGCGGGTGTGGGAGCCTGGTATGCCCGGTGAGACAGCCAGGTTGGCGAAACCGGGCGCCGAATCGGTCGCGTCCACCCACTGGGACGGCGAGGTTTGCCACACGCGCTCGCGGGCCATCCGCGGGTCACGATGCATTCGCGCGTGAGGGCATTCCCGCGCCGCCACCCAGCGACGGGGACTTGACACTGCCCGGTGGCCCGGCGTAGGCTCTGGGCAACCAGACCGCATTTTGCGTGTTCGCGGCTGTCAGGGGCTTGTGGCCCCGAAGGAGAGTGATCATGCCACCGGTCAATGACGAGATTCAGGCGCACATTCTCGCGCGCCCAGGCAGGAACGGCCGTGAGCTGGCGCAGCAACTCGCACCGCAACAGAGTGCGCAGGCCAGACTCGCGGGAGAACAGGAAGCCGGTCGAACCGCGAACTTCGTGGTCTTTACCGATGGCACCGCCGACGGCAACGCGTCGGCTCAGGCAGTGCTGCAGACCGCGGAACAAGACCTGGCGGCGATCCAGGCATGGTTCGGCGGGCTACAGTTGCCGCCCGGCCAGGAAGGCGACGACCAGACGACAGTGCGCACGGCGCTGCCTTTTCAAGTCGCGATGGACGCGCAGGCAGGCGGCGCGTACCACTACTCGTGCGCCGGCACCAACCTCTACATCGAGCCTGCCGCCGCGGTCGCCAACGGCCTGGTGGCCGCCGAGGTGGTGGAAGTATTCGAGGCGGCGCAGGGCCTCGGCTGGGACTGCGGCCATACGAACGGCGAAGGGCTTTCCCGCGTGCTGGCGTTTGAGCGCTCCCCAACGCTGGGTCAAGACTTCGTCAATACCGAACAGTTCTGGTGGAGCAACGGCCACGCCGACTACGTCAACGACAACAGTGCGACCGATCAGGACGAGGCGGGCAATGGGTGTGCCACGCTGTTCCTGTTCTATTTGCATTCGCAGCTGAGCTATACCTGGGAGCAAATCGTGGCCGCGGCTGGCGCGACACTCGGCGCTACCTACCAGCAGCTCACCGGCGTGGACCCGCAGTCGGGATTCCAGGACTTCGTGCTGCGACTGGCCACACTCGACAACGGTAGCGGCCAGCTCAGTCTGCCCACCAGCGGCAATCCGTTTCCGATCAGCCAGCAGGCGCCATCTGCGCCAACCGCGCCGGCGGGAGGGCCAGGTACGGCGGCCGCACCGGCGAATCCAGGCGTCGGCGCCACCTCGTCCTCATCCAGCCCGAGCGCCGGCCCAGGGATGCGCGGCATTGGCATGGGGATCCTCGCACTCATCATCGTCATTGCGATCGTGTACTACATCCTCAACCACTGAGCCACTGAGCCACCCAACCGTCGCTGGCACCTCACACCGCTCGCGATGTGTTCGGGGTGACGGCGTGGTGCGTCCTTGCCCCTGTTGCCGTCACATGGAGGCTATACCCGCGCGTGCGCCCACGGAATCGGACGATGACGATTCCGGGCGCCCGCGCGGCCGTGCTTGGAGTGCCTTCGCCGCTGCTACACTAGTTGGGCACACGCGTGCGCTATAATCGAATGAAGGGCTGCGTGTGGCGCGCCTGTCGCGTGCGGTGCTCTACAGACGCGGCAGCAGACACGAGGAGCATTCTCAGATGGCCATGAACCCGATCGAGCAGGTCGTCCAGCAGGTGACGCTGGGCAGCGCGGTGCGACAGAACCACGCGCTGGAGCACGCCACCATTGTGCTACTGAACAAACGTCACCCAGAGGTGCGCCTCTCCGGCGTATCGTTCGCGGCAGGCTTTTTCGTCTTCGGCGACGTCGCGACCGACGAAGTGCGCGCGGCCGCTGAGCAGGCGCTCGGCCTGCTGCGCGGGACGCAGCCGGAGCTGGCGATCCACGAGCGCTGCGGCACCAATCTGGCGGTAGCCGGTATGCTGACCGGGCTCTCCGCGATGACGGTCTCGCGCATGCGCAAGCCGTACAGCACCTTCAACAACGTCATTCTGGCCTCGACGGCGGCGCTCGTGGCGGCGCGGCCGTTGGGACTGCTGGTGCAGAAGTACGTGACGACGCGTACGCCTGGTCCGACGATGCGGGTGACGGGCGTACGGCGCCTGATGTTCCTGGGCGCGCCAGCCCACTTCATCAGCACAGAGAATCCGGGCGCGCGGCTGATGGCCCGCGCGTCCTGACGCAAGCCAGCCTGGATCACTCGTAGAAGGCCGGCGGATGACGCAGCCCGGCCCACTGGTCGGCGTCGTGGCCGAAGATCACGAGCGCTCCAGTCGCGGAGGCGAGTGCGCGCAGGCGGTCCATGCTGGCGCGGGCAGCGGCAGCGTCGGTGGCAGCGCCCAGCTCGTTGGCCTGCCAGAGGGCGGCGGTGTAGACCGCATCGAATGTGAGCAGCAGCGGCCCGGACGCGGGCAGTCGCAGCAGCAGCGACTGATGGCCGGGCGTGTGGCCGGGTGTGGCGAGCAGATCCACGTCTGGCGCCAGCGTGTGGTCGCCTTGAATGGTTTGGTAATTCAGGCCAGGCGCGTTCCATCCCAGATCGGCTGATTCACCCCCTCTCCGGGCGCGGGCGGACTCCAGCTCGGTCTCTTGCACCATGATGGGGCAATGAGGACAGTGGCGATTGCCGCCGCAGTGGTCAAAGTGGAGGTGGCTATTGACCACGAGATCCACATCATTCGGCGCCAGCCCAATCGCGGCGAGCTGCCCACTGATCGTGTCCCCTGGGCCGCCGTAGGGCGCTGCCCACGGAGGGTCGGGCTCGCCCTCTTCGGCCAGCGCGCGTGGGTCGCCGGTGTAGCACACGTCCGTCATGCCGGTATCGAAGAGGATGGTTTGCGTGTCGGTCCGCAGCAGATAGGCGGGGATGGGAATGCGCAGGCGTGTCCCGGCGCCGCGGTCGGGCGTGAGCACGGTTTGATCGACGTCGAGCGTGCCGCAGGTCAGCAGATAGAGTCGCATAGACATCCTGTCAACGAGCCCCTTTCACCTGATAGACGAAGACTGTGCCGGCCGCGAAGAAGAGGACGACGACGGCGAACAGGACGGAGTAGCCCTGGTGGTTGGGCAGCGGTTTGAGCGCGGAGAGGACGGCGCCGCCGAGCACGATGCCAATCACTTGCGGAATGATGCCCGCCGCCGTCCAGATGCCCATGTCCTTGCCGTATTGGTCGGTAGGCGGCAGCACGTCGGTGGCCAGCGCCCAATCGACGCTCGTGTACGCGCCCCATCCCAGCCCGAAGAACGCGGCCGCCACCAGCGCCCCCGTGAACGACTGGGCGAAGATGAAGATGAGGCACACGACACTCATCACCGCGCCCGCCAGATAGACGAGCTTCTTACGTCCCACGCGGTCGGAGAACTTGCCGGCGATGACCGTGGTGAGCAACGCGGCCACCATGACGACGGGGAGGAAGAACCCGCCCACCGCAGCCTCTCCCGAGATGTGCATCCTGACGAGATCGGCGCGCAGCACATCGTCGAAGTAGTACTGCAGGAAGTAGAAGATGGCCCAGATGCCAATCATCATGAGCAGGCGGGTGAACAGAACCCACACGAAGTCGGGATACTGGCGCGGATTGATCCAATACAGGCGGGCGAGGACGCGCCACGTGAACGGCCGGCGCTCGGCGAGTGGACGCTCGTGCACTGTGAGCACGGTCACCGCGACGAAGACGATCTGGATGAGCGCGATCAGCCCGTACGCGACGAGGAGCTGGGTCTTGTAGACAGTGAGGTTGGCATTGCTGTTGACGAGTAAGCCCACGACGACGACGCCCGCGACCGTACCCAGCAGCGACATCAAGCCGTAGAAGCCAGAGGCCGAGCCGCGCTGGCTGGCGGGCACTTTGTCGGCGATGATGGCCGACCAGGGCGCGTTGGCAAAGTTGTTGGAGAATTGCAGGACGAGGAAGAGCACGGCCATGGTGACCAGCACGGCGGCGTTGGTGGTGCCGCCAAGCAGTGGCCGCACGGCCTGACCGATCTGGTCGGCGTAGGCCAGCCCGATCAGCGCCAGAACGTTGGGCACCGTGCCGATGATCATGAACGGGCGCCGGCGCCCCAGCTTGAAGCGGGCGTAATCGCTTAGGGCGCCTGTCATCGGGTTGACGACGAAGGCGACGAGTGTGCCCCAGACGACGACCAGCGGCAGATTCTCGGTCTTGTTGGCGTCGCCCAGCAGTTTGGCGACCTCGCTCGGGATGAGAATTGCCAGCAGCGCCTGCCAGTGAAAGTTGTTGGCGAACCAGAAGAGGTTGAGGGCGATCTGTTGCCAGGTTGAGATGTGAGCCGGGGCGTCGCTGCCCGGCAGGTTACGCGGCGCCGTCCCTTCGGTGACAGCCATGCTGCGTCCTCCTCCGTTGGCGTGCCGCGCGCCACGGCGCGGCGCCATCCACACCCTCCCGCCCTGGCCTCACCGCCAGGCAGGGCATGCACGCAGTATAGCAGACCCGGTGAATTTGAAGCGTCAGGATGCTCTCGGGACGCGCCGCCAGGCAACAGGAGAGCCAGAGAGGTCACCCACGCGGATAGGCAGCTCGTCGAAGCACTGATTGATGCTCGACGGGTGCGCGGTGAGATCCTCGCCGTAGACATGAATGGAGATCGCCACGGTATCGCCGGCGTTGCGCACCTGATGGATGTTCTCGTCGGGCGGCACGAGGGCCGCCGTGCTGCCGGGAGGCACCACTTCGTCGACGAGTGGCGCGAGCCAGCGCTCGCCGGCCGCATTCTCTCGCAGCGTGAAGCGCCGCTCGCACTCCTTGCCCTGCACGACGCCCACCACACACCAGCAGATATGGTCGTGGATTGGCGTCACCTGGCCTGGCAGCCACACCAGGGCTGTTATGGAAAATCGCCGGCTGGGCGCCACGGCGAGCAGGTGGATACGGTAGTGCTCGGGGTCTGGCTCGCGCTGCGCAGGAGTGAGAAAATCGGGGTGGGCCAGGAGCGGCGCGAGGTGCGCCTGGACTCTCGTGGCGATGGAGTGAGGCTCGGTCTCAGCGGCAACCAGCGCTTCGACATCGGCGATGAACGCGGAGAGGACGGCGGTCGCAGCGCTGCGCGCGGTCTCAACGTTGAGTGATCCGCTCATGAATGCCTCCTTTCGCTAGCACCCATACTACACGCTACGGGCCAGGGGGACAAGTCGCTCTGGTGCAATGCTACGATGACCGCTTGCCGGCACTCGAATGTCTTCATTATCCAGAGTGTGGCCGAGCGCGCGTATAATGAGCCTGCCGCGGGTCAGCCGTGCCCATGGTGTGCCGTTTCTCGAGCGAGCTCCGCCGCGGACCAGCTGCGATCGAGTCTTCGCGAGACGCGGGTGCCGATGACCCGGGTCGAATGGGGCGGGTGAGCCACGCTGGCGGACATGGAGGCAGGCAATGCCAGTTCGCGTGATCCCCTGGACGGAGGCTGTTGAGCCGACGGCGGCGCGCATCACGGAGCGCATGCGCGCTGACGGGCTGAGCCCTTCGAGCTGGTCGAACGGGCCGGGCGACCGATATGGCGTGCACGACCATGCGTACCACAAGGTGCTCTACTGCGTCGCCGGCAGCATCCGCTTCACGCTGCCGGATGAGGGGGCGCAGGCGGGGGTGGACCTGCATCCAGGCGATCGCATGGAGCTGCCGGCGGGCACGCGCCACGGAGCCATCGTCGGCCCGAGCGGATGCAGCTGCATCGAGGCGGCGCACTTCGAGCGCTGACACCACGAAGCCGCGCGGCCGCTTGACAGCGCCCTGGCCTGGCGCCTATGCTGAACGCTAATAGCAGCCGGCATGCGTGTGGTGCCGTGCAGACCACATTGAGGGAGAGGGCTGGATCCAATGGGCAGGCTCGACGGACAGGTTGCACTGGTGACGGGCGCGGGTAGGGGCATTGGCGCGGCGACCGCGTTGCGTCTGGCAGCGGATGGTGCGCGGGTGACACTGGCCGATGTGGATACCTCGGGCGCGGAGCAGGTGGCTCGGCACGTGTCAGAGCAGGGATCCGAGGCGCTTGCGGTCGCGTGCGACGTGTCGGATGCGGATGCCGTGCAGGCGGCAGTGGACGCGACGGTCGAGCGCTTTGGTCGGCTGGATATCCTCGTGAACAATGCGGGGGTGATCCGCGACAACCTGCTCTTCAAGATGACCGACCAGGACTTCGACACCGTCATCGCGATCCACGTCCGTGGGGCGTTTCTCTGCGCGCGGGCGGCGCAGAAGCACATGGTAGCGCAAAAGCACGGGCGCATCATTAGCCTTTCCTCGACGGCGGCCCTTGGCAATCGCGGCCAGACAAACTACTCGGCGGCGAAGGCGGCGCTCCAGGGCATGACGCGCACGCTCGCCATCGAGCTGGGGCCGTACGGCATCACGGTGAACGCGGTGGCGCCGGGGTTCATCGATACCGACATGACTCGCGCAACCGCCCGGCGCATGGGCGTGGACCCCGAGGCGCTGCAGCAAGGCGCATCGCAGCACATCCCATTGCGCCGGGTTGGCCAGCCGAGCGAAGTGGCGAGTGTGATCGCGTTCCTTGCATCGGAGGATGCCAGCTACGTGAGCGGCCAGGTGATCTATGTCGCCGGTGGGCCGGCGGGTGTCTTGATGTAGCGCGTCATGCGCCTCGTCGTAACGAGGTAAGCGCTCCCAGTGCCGGGTCTTCCCCCGGCGCAGATGAAGAGTCGTGACTTGAGCCGCAATGGGGCGGCCACCGTGTGAGAGGGGTGCACGATGGACCTGGGACAAATGCTTGCGCGTACGGCCTCGGAAAGACCTGACAAGCCTGCGATCATCTTTCGCGACCAGACGACGAGCTACGCGGAGCTGAACCGGCGTGCCAACCAGGTGGCGAACTCGCTGATCGGCCTTGGCATTCAACCGGGCGACCGCGTCGCGCTCTTCATTCACAATCTCCCGATCTTCATCGAGGGGTACTACGGCATTCTCAAGGCGGGCGCCACCGTGGTCCCGCTGAACGTGCTCTACAAAGCTGGCGAGCTGGAGTACATATTTCAGGACAGCGGAGCGAAAGCCATCCTCACCTTCGGCCCCTTCGTCAAAGAGGCGCTGGCGGCTCGTGCCAACGCGCCAGAGATGCGATATGTCATCGAAGCGGCGCCCGAGGAAGTGCCAGGCACGTTGCCCTGGCGCACGACGATTGGCGAGGCTCCAGATCAGGAGCCGGGTGTGCAGGTCGGCGAAAACGACGTCGCCGTCATCAGCTACACATCGGGCACGACCGGCCGGCCCAAGGGAGCCATGCTGGCACACCGCAATCTCATCGCCAACTGTAACCAGTGTAACCTCATCCCTACCATCAAGACCAACCCAGACGATGTGGTCTGGATCGCGCTGCCACTCTTCCACATCTATGGCATGAACGTGGGCATGAACCTGGCATATATGAACGGGGCGACGGTGGCACTGGTGGAGCGGTTTGAGCCGGCATCGAGCCTGGAGATCATCCAGAAGCATCGCTGCTCCGTGCTCTACGGCGCGCCGCCGATGTTCGTGGCGTGGGCCAGCATGCCGAACATTCGCGACTACGATCTCTCCTCCGTGCGCTACGTTGCCTCAGGCGCGGCGGCGCTGCCCGTCAAGGTGCTGGAGACGTTTCAGGCAGTGTCCGGTGTCCCAATCAGCGAGGGGTATGGGTTGACCGAGGCCTCTCCGGTAGTCACGACGAACGCCGCGGGCACGGTCGTCAAGCCCGGAACGGTGGGTCCCGCGATCCCAGGGATGGAAGTCCGGGTCGTGGACGAGGCGGGCAATGAGATGCCGCGCGGTCAGATGGGCGAGCTGATTTGCCGCGGGCCAAACGTGATGCTCGGGTACTGGAACAAGCCACAGGCGACCGCGGAAACCATTCGCGACGGCTGGCTGCACACCGGCGACCTGGCTACGGAAGATGAGGACGGCTACTTCACGATCGTAGACCGGCTGAAGGACATGATCGTCGTCTCCGGCTTCAACGTCTACCCACGCGAGGTGGAAGAGATCCTCTTCCGCCATCCCGCGGTGGCTGAGGCATCGGTCGTACAGTATCCCGATCCGTACCAGGGCGAATCGGTGATGGCATTCGTGGTGCTGAAGCCAGGAGAGACCGCGACCGAACAAGAGATCATTGACTACTGCCGCAGTCAGATTGCCGTCTTCAAGTGCCCGCGAAAGATCGTCTTCCGCGAATCGCTCCCAAAGAACAACACCGGCAAGGTGCTGCGGCGCGAGCTGCGTGAGGAGGCCAAAGCGCTGGGCTCGTAGCGATGGGAGTGTCTTCGGTGGGTGCCGCGACGGCCAGATCGTGGTGCGGACAGCACGAAGGAGGACGCGATGATTACGGCGCTCGTGCTCATAAACGTGAAGCGCGCGGCGATCAACGAGACGGCGCAGGCGCTCCTCGGCATTCCCGGCGTGGCCGAGGTCTACTCGGTCACCGGTGAGTATGACCTGGTAGCTGTGCTGCGTTTGCCGCGGTATGAGGATCTGGCCGACCTGGTGACCGGGCGCATGGTCGCGCTGGACGGCATCACGCGCACGCAAACCCTGATGGCCTTCAAGGCGTACTCGCGCGAAGATCTCGAGCAGGCGTGGGACATCGGCGTGGAGTGAACGACGTGCGGCACCCTCGCCACGCTTCCCCTTCCCGAAGCCACAGGAAGGGGAAGCGTGAGGCGGTCAGGACTCCCCGCCGCGGACGATCTCGCTGACGTCGTAGGCGCGCAAGCTCGGCGTCATGATGGGCGGCGTCAGCAGCCCCAGCGCACGGTTCATGTTGCCGCGGCAGGCGACGTGTATGGGCAGCCAGCACACATAGGCGCCGTCGGCCGCCCAGATGCGCCACTGCCCTGGCTCGCCCTCACTGGCAAGCTGCCGGTCGCAGACGGCGCAACGCACGCGGCCAGTGTCCGCGGCGGCGACGAGCCACTCGCCGATGAACCGATGGTAGTCCAGCAGCGTCATCGCACTCAGCGGCGTGTGGTAGCCGTGCTCGTCAGGATTGGGTGGCCGGCGCAGGTCACCCCGGCCATAGGCCACGGCCGGGGGCGCGTACGCGGCGACCGGTCCGCTTGTTTGCTGCTCGCGGATGAGCTGGTGCTTGTCGAAGAACTCACGCAAGTCCATTCGGCTCACGACTCGACGAGAGTGTTGATACGCCGGGCCATGTCCACATCTTTCTCGGTCACGCCGCCCGCGTCGTGCGTGGAGAGCGAGAGGCCGACGGTCGAGTAATTGATGGTGATGTCCGGGTGATGGCCAACCTGTTCGGCCAGCTCCGCCACGCGGTTCACAAAGGCGATGGCCGCGGGGAAGGTCGGGAACGTGATGCGCCGGTTGAGGGTCCCGCCGGCATATTCCCAGCCGGCCAGGGTTTGCAGCGCGGCGCGGATGTCGTCGTCGCTTAGCTTCGCCATGGTGATGCTCCTCTGCCGAAAGGCACAATGTCTGGTGTGATGTGGTGTCGTGCGGCTGCTCTGGTGAGGGCGTTCTACAACGGCGAATGTGACTGCGGGCCACGTCGATGGCGGGGAGCGCGCCGGCCGTTTCCCTTGCGCGGGTGCGTGGACGGCGCGGTATCTCGCGCCTCATCCAGCCGTGCGCGCATGGCGGCGTGATGGCGCGCGCGCCGCTCCAGGTGGCGCGGGGCCGCGTTGAGACTGCGCGCGAGGTCGTCCACCGTAGCCGTGTCGGCGCCATGACTCGCGCCGCCCAGACGCACGGCCCAATCGTTGCTGGCAACCGTTACCGACTTGCCCTGGGCGCGCATGAGTGCCGCCAGCCGCACCATGGCGTCGTCGGCCGTTTCGCCGGCTCGCGTGAAGATGACCTGGCTGCCGATCCCGCAGCGCAAGGCTTGCGTGGTTTGCACAGTCCCGTCGCCGTCAAACACTACGATGATGCAGTGAGGCGTATGCCGGTAGCGTGCCACGACCAGCCCCAGGAGGGCATCGCGAGCGGCGGCCAGACCCTGCGCTTCGGCGGCCAGCAACGACGGCGTGTTGCGTATGACGTTGTAGCCGTCGATCACGATGCAGCGTGAGTCCATCACGTCCTCCGGCTCCGGGCGGCAGCGTGCAGACCTGGCGCCACTGGCACGACTGGCGCTCGCGCACGCGGCGAAGCGCCAGCGTCCCTCCCTACTAGAGTGTACACGCTGCGCTGGCACGAGGGCTACTTCTGCAAATGCAGATGCAGCATGGCCAGCAGGGCATCCACATGGCTCTTGATGTCGAAGTGCAGCAGCTGCGTGAGTGCATGGTTAGCCTGCGGCGATGCCTCGGCGGCGGCAATCGAGCCGACAATGCCGAACAGCGCGATGACCAGCGCGGCCGCGAACAGACGCTCGACGATCGCTGCCACCACGGTGACGATGCGCGCTCCCGGAGGCAGGGGCGGCTCATGCCCGTCATAGCCAAGCACTGGCTGCAGCGATGGCCCAGCCGTTTCGTAGGGGTGACGGCCATCCATGCTCGTGGCCGCACCCGCGAAGGCGGACGCCATCAATGGCTGGGCGGGGAAATCGATCGCCGCGGCCGGTGGTGACAGCGTCCGGTTTCGGCGCGGGGCTCGCGCGGGCGGAGCGGCTGGCGGCTCGTCGCGCCAGATAGGCGCCTGGCGCGGCTGTGGCGTGGCTGGTGGAGGCGTCGCCACGGCGGGGCGCGCCGTCATGCGCTTGCGCGCCACTTCAGGTTGGAGGGAAACGATCGGATTCGCGACGTCGGACCAGCCGGCTGGCCGATTTAGCGCGGCGTGACAGTGCAGGCACCGCTCCACGTGGCCGGGATTCAGCTTCTCGCAGATCGGGCAGACCTGGATCAGCTGCAGGCCGCAGCCGCTGCATTGCGTGACGAAGTCGTAGTTGGCGGCGCCACAGCGTGGGCACTCGACCATGCCCGAGGTCGCTTCTCCCTCGGGGCCATTGAGCTTTTCGGCACGCACGTCCGGCGCGACGTGGGCAGCTCCACCATTCGCTTGCATCTTGGCGGTCGGAGGCGGCTCGAATGTGTGGCGCTCGAAATGCAGCGTTGGGGCCCGGGGGTAGGACATGGCGGCCGCGTCGAGGTCGACAGATGGTCCCCGCTGGTCGGCGCCTTCCGGGCGCGGTGCTGGGCGCGCTACTGGGGCAGCCAGCGGTGGCGCCGTGAGATGCGCGGCGCGAGCGGCGTCAGGATCGGCCTGGGCGCGGAGCAGCTCCTTGAGCCATGCGGGGCGGGCTACCTCCGAATACTGGCCCGGCTCCGCGCGGCGCAGATAGCCGTCGGCGAGCGGCCCATCGCCCGGGCCACCGCGGTGGGGCGAGCGTATCAACCCGCGCTCGGCCACACAGGCCCCACACATTTGCTTGTCCACGTCCCAACAATCAGGGCAGGCGGGCTGGCCGCAGCGATAGCAGAGGATCGTGATACTGCGAAAGGCCGTATCGAATGCGTTGAACATCTCGTACTTCTGCTCGTCCAGCGCCTGAATCGTGGTGGGATCTGGTTCCCGGTCGGCCGGTATGGGGACAGCGAGCGGAACGGGCACAGTCATGTAGCGCGCGTGACAGACGACACATTCGGCGCCGAAACGCACGTACCGATCATCACAGAGATCCGCGTAGTTCGCTTGCCAGACCGGCCCGACCGACATTGCTACCCTCACGCTTCGCGTGGCCGGCATATGCCACATGGCATCCAGCCTCGCATCACCGCCCGCCACATCACCACCTAGTATGCGCCTCAAATGTCAGGAATGCAAGTATTCCGCGCACAAGCGGGCACACGGTGCCCCAATGTGGCCCACGTGGCCACACCTTTGGCATAGGAGTTGCGCGTTGAGAACCTTTCACCAAAGCTCGCGAGCCCAACAGCGTCGCCAAGCGCTGGTTGAGGCCCGAGATTTCACAACTACGTCACAGGTGCGAAGGCGCCTGACGGGGGGAACACCATGGAGCTGGAAGACTATCTGGAGCCTCAGGTCGCGGTGGCCGCCGCGGTGACTGCGGCTGTACTCTCGCCGCAGGTGCGGGGTGTGCTCCGGCGCGGCGCCGTGTTTGGACTAGCGGGGGCGCTGATGGCTGGCGATGCGCTGGCGGCGTTCGCGCGCGGAGTCGGTCGCGGTGCGCAGCAGGCGGCGGCCAATACACAGTCGAAGGCACCCGAGTCGATGGAGCACCACGAAGTGCGAGCCGACGGAACGCAGGGCATCGCGGACGCGGGAAGCATGGACCAGTGATGCGCGATGGCGAGCGGTCGCGGGGAGGTGATTCGCGATGAGTGATACCCAGAACGTTCAGCCGGAGCCGCAACGGCCGCCGCTCGAGCGAGCCGAGGAGCTGATGAATCGCGCGGGCGAGCGGTTCGGTCAACTGGCGACCGAGGCTGGCTTTCGCCTCAGGCAGGCGCTGGCGCGGGCACGCGAGGAGGCGGAAGACATCTGGGCCGAGGCCCAGACCCTCCGCCAAAACGGCCACGAGCGTCCTACATCTCCATCCAACGGGGAGTCTGTGGAGGAGAGGAAGCAGAGCGGCTAGCCGTGGCGCTGACCGGTGTGGCTGATGTACGGGTAGGCAGGAATGTCTATGAATGCAGCGATTAGTGATGCGCCCCGGGTCGTGCACGCCGTCCCGGGGCGCCTTCGTGTTCACCTGCCAGGATGGACGGCAGAGGATCTGCGGCGCCTGGAACGCCGCCTCTGCGAGCTGCCGGGCGTGGATGGTGCTCTC
>CAYQFU010000127.1:0-17012 GCA_964416775.1 uncultured Ktedonobacterales bacterium | reverse complement strand
GCGCCGATTGGCTCGTCAGTCGTCGGCGACGTTTCCGTTGTGGTGGTGGCTGTACGGCTGGGCAGCGGGCACGCCGACCAGCTCCATCTCCGGGTAGCGCAGGGCGCTCAGCTGGCCGCCGAACACGCAGCCGGTGTCGACGTCGATGGTGCGGTTGATCCAGCGCGGCTCGTCCACGACCGTGTGGCCGTAGACGACGAGCGGCGCGTCCTCGCCGGCCTGGCGCGCCGCGGCCCAATCGCGGCGGATGGGGTGGCCATGCTGATCGACCCCCGCGACATCGCCGTAGAGGCAGAAGTCGGCGATACGCCGATTCCAATGGCCGAGCATGCCGTCGAGGATGCCGGCGTGGGTCACGACGAGGCGGCCGGCATCGAGCAGCAGATATCCTGGAGCGCGGCGCAGCACATGGAGGGAGCGGCGCCAGAGGTCGGTGCGCTGCTCTGCCGGCAGACCCTCGACCTCCGCGATGGTCAGGCCGAGACCGTGCCTGGCCACCCGGACGGGTCGACCCAACAGCCAGCGCATGAACTTGTTGTCGTGGTTACCGACCACCAGCAGCGCGGTCTCAGCCGCAAGCATGGCCAGGGCCACCTCCATCACCTGCACGCTGCTGGGTCCGCGGTCCACGAGGTCGCCGACGAAGACGACCCGCCGCCCGTCGGGATGGCGATAGCCAGCGCCCCACGGTGCGTAGCCGAGCAGCTGGAGCAGGGCGCGCAGCTCGTCAATGCAGCCGTGCACGTCGCCGACGACGTCGAAGGGCGACTGGTCGTCATCCGGGCGGATACTGCCGATATCCACTCGCGCGCCGTCGAGCGCGGCGGGTGAGTCGAAGACGTACACCTGAGCGAATCCCTCGCGGTGGAGGTCTTCGCGTGCCTGGCGCATCTGCTTCTCTTGCGCGGCGAGGCCGGCCGGCGGCACCTGCCGCGGGCGCTGGCTATTCCAGATGCTGGCGGTCTCGCTGGGGAGATCGAAGACGATGGCTACGGCCGGACGGCCATACTCGGCGGCGTCGTTGAGCAGGTCGCGGCGCTGGATGGCGGCGAGGGCGGTGGAGTCTGCCACCGTCAACAGGCCACGCTTGAGGCGATCGCGCACGATCTGGTGCATCAGGCGAAAGGCGTCATGTGAGGCACCCTGGTCGGCGGGGTCATCGGCCACGCGCGCGCGGCAGTCGTCGCTGGAGACGATCTGGTATGGGTCGAAGTAGCGTGCGGCCCACGTGCTCTTGCCGGTGCCGGCGGTGCCGACCAGAACGACCAATGCATCGGCCGGTAGATGCAGGGTTGGCGTGTCGGCCGCATGAGGCGCGTACGCACGCCCACGCTCCTCGCGAGGAGCGTGGGCGTTGAGAGCGTCCTGCTCGAATTCATCCGCGGCGTGCATGGTCCGATACACCTCATCGTGCCGCGGTGGTGGATTTCTGGAGCGCGCGGCCTTGCCTTCAGCGTATCCCGCACCCCCGCTGAGTGTCAAATGCGCTCGTTAAAGGGTTGCTTGCGGACTGTCCGTCGATGCGCCGGGGGCGGAAGTGAGAACGAGGCGCTCTCAGGCCCGCGTTACGTGTCGCTCGGCCGCTTCGGTGCGGGCGGCGCCGGTATCCATCCGACGCAGGGCAGGATTGATCAGGAGCGAGAGCGTCGCCGCGAGATAGCATCCGCCGAGCGCGAGCAGGGTGGTATGGATGCCAATGGCGGCGCCGAGGTAGCCGGCCAATAAGCCTCCGAGCGGCGTTCCCAGAGTCACTCCCGCGGTGATGGCTCCCAGGACCTGCGCGCGCAAGTGGCGGGGTATGCGCTCGTAGGCGACGGTGCTGATGACAGGATTGATTGGCCCGATACAAAAGCCGCTCGCCGCGCTGGCGATCCACAGCGTCACAGGACTGGGCGCCAGCGCGAGAAACCACCAGCGGGTGGAGCCGCCAAGCGTGAATCCGAGGCCGAGGGTCCAACGACGTGAGAGGCGATGGCCTACGGCACCGTACAACATGGCGCCAACAAAGGCCGCACCACCCAGAGCCGCGACCATCCCGCCCTGCACGACCGCGCTGCCGTAGACCTGCTTGATATAGGCAGGTGCCAGCACGCTGCCAAAGCTCGCGTCGAGCAGGTTGGTGACGAGCACGGTGAGGACGATGCTCAACAGCACGGGATCGCGCCGCAGGAACCGCAGGCCCTGGCGCATCCCGGTGGCGAAGCGTGCCGCCAGCTCAGAATCCGGCGTTTCCGCTCCCTCGTCTGGATGCGGGGCGGCCGCCAGCGCCGCCCGCAGCTGGCTGGCGCCTGGCACCCCCAATGCGATCAACCACGCGGAGACCGCGAAGCTGGCGGCGTCGATCCAGAGCAGGCTGCTGGTGCCGACCACGACAATCAACAGGCCGGCCAGCGGCGCACCGATGAATCCCGAGATGCGATTGGTGCCGTCAGACCAGCCGGTGATGCGCTCGAGGCGAAGCCGTGCCAGGTGCGCCAGGTCGGGCACGAGCGCGGACCGCGCCGTGCGGCCGGGCGTGGCGACGAGGCCCAGGAAGAAGACACACACCAGCAGGCCCGCGAACGACAGCATGCCGAGGTGATACAGCAGGGGAACCAGTCCAATGCTGACCATGCTGATGAGATCGCTGAGCACGCTGGCCACTTTGTAGCCCAGGCGGTCCACCAGGCGGCTCCCGAAGAGCGCTGACACGCCGATCGCAGCCGTCGTGCAAAACGCGGTGATGCCCGTCTTGGTGAGGCTGCCGGTGGTCTGGAGGACGAACCAGGGAATGGCGAGGAAGGCCATCACATCACCGACGTAGGAGATGACGTTGGCGAGGAGGAGGGTGGCGATTGGGGTGATGTGTCGTGGTGAGGGGCCATGCGCGCTGACAGCGGTCATAGGGCGACGATCTCCCTCCTGATGATTGTCCTACGGTGCCGGCACCCAGCGATTGCCGCGGATGCGCGCACCACGCTTCCCCCATGCGGCGCGCACGGGTCGGGGAAGCGACCTCATACCTCTCCCAGATGCTGGGGGATGGCCGAAGGATCGATGGGGACAAGTCTACCTGAGGAGGTTAATAATGTCAATGTGTAAATTGATATTGTTGATAACGCGCGCAAATATGACGTGTACCGTATCGAAGAAATTCACATCGATCGCGTGACCGGCCGAGCGCCAAGAGGGCTCTGTCGGGTTGCGCCCGTGGCGGGAGTCGAGGGTGTGGGCGCGGTAGATTAGGTGCGCATCGGCATTGACGCAAGGCGCGGGATGCAGTCGGAGCAAGATATAGTGGGGAGAGCGCCTTTGAGTCGGGTGGGATAGGTCTCAGGCGGTTGGGCGACGAGCATACGATGGCGACCGATGGTGACGGCGATCGTCCAGAGGGAGAGAGCGGATAGGACGCATGCGCATCGAGCGACTGGCCGAGGAAAATCCGCGGACGCAGGGAGCGGCGCGGCGCGCCTGGTATCGCCAGCACAGCCCTGAGCACCTGCGCGCCGTGGCGAAACTGGTGGAGGATGGGTTGGCGGCACGGGGCGCGGCGGCGCCGGACGGAGCGGTGGTGCTGGGCGCGGGCGCCTGCACCGAGCTGCCGCTGGAACGGCTGGCGCGGGCGTGCTCGCGCGTGACGCTGGTGGATCTGGACGTCCGCGGGATGGAGCAGGCACGCCAGGAGCTGCCCCCGGCGCTGCGCCGGCGCGTGGAGCTGGTCGCGACGGACCTCACTGACGGAGTCAGCGCGTCGCTGGCGGAACAGCTGCGCGCGCAGCCGTGGCCCGACCTGGTGGCGCTGAGCGACGCCAGCGTGCTGGAGGCGGCGGCAGCGTGCGTGGAGGGCACGGCCGTGCCTGATCCGCCAACCATCACGGCGCTGGGGTCGGAGCGCTTCGGGTTGGTGGTGAGCACCCTGGTGTTGACGCAGCTCTTCAGTCTGCCGTTGCTCGACGTGCTGGATACGCTGGCGGTCGTGGCGCCGCGCATCGCCGCGCCAGAAGCCGACCCGCGCTATCGCGCCGCCGCGCGCGGCCTGCGCCGGCGCATCGTGCTGGCCCATCTCGATCTGCTGGCCGCGCTGCTCGGGCGAGAGGGAGCCGCCGTGCTGATCAGCGACGAGACCGGCTATCTGCTGGCGCCGACGGGTGGGCGGCACGTGGGGCCGGCGCGCGAGGAGCTGCCGTTGCTGGGCGACGTGCTGGATCTGCCAACCGAGCTGGCGATACGCTTCGATCTGGTGGGTCCGTTGCGGCGCTGGCGATGGCTGGTGAGCGCGCCCACGGCGAGCCAACCCGGGCGGGCGTACGATGTCGTCGGCGCGCTGCTGCGAGGACGTGGGCCTGAGTAGATGGAGGAGACGGAGTGACACGGAGTGACACGGAGTCACACGGAGTGACACAGAGGAGTGATGCGAGGGGAGCGGTCATCGTTGCGCCGCGCAACAGAGCTTGCGCGGGTAACCCTTGGGGGGCAAGGGGGGGTGGTAATCGTATCGGCGGGTGTGCTCCAGCGCGACGGTGTACCAGACCTTAGCGGCACGGGCTATGACGCTTGACGCTCCGTCCACGTGGCGCCATAATGCGGGTAAGAGCCCCACAGGACGTTTGCTCGTGCCCACCTGGTGCCGGCGAAGAGGATGACTGGGAGCGAGGAGATGGACGATACGACGCTGCGCGACGAAGTGCGAGCAGCGGAACACGAGATCGCATCCGGTCGTCCAGAGGATGCGCTGGCACGCGCCCAGCAATTGCAGGCGCGCTATCCGCGTGCTCTGATCGCGCAACGCGTGCTGGGCGAGGTCTATCTCGCGCTGCGCAAGCCGCGTGAGGCACTGGGTGCGCTGGAGCGAGCGCTGGCCGGTGATCCTGAGGACGCGCGGGCCTGCTGCGCGCGAGCATTGATCCACCAGATCCACGGCGACGCTATCGCGGCGCTGGCGTGGTATCGCCGGGCCTGTGAAATCCGGCCCGAAGACGCCATGCTGCGGGCGGCGTACCGTGAGCTGGCGACGCCGCTGGGGCAGCCGGCCTATCGGCCCACGAGCGTCGGACTGGCGCGGCTCTTCCTGCGGGGTGACCTGTTTACCCATGCCATCCGCGAGTGGGAGAACATTCTGTCGCAGGAGCCGGACCGGCTGGATGCGCAAGTGGGGCTGGCTGAGACGTTGTGGCGCGCGGGCGACAATGAGCGCGCGGGCGCGGTGGCCCGCCACATCGTAGCGAACACGGGCACGTCGGTAAAGGCGCTGCTGATCGTGGCGGCGCTCGAGCACGCGGCCGGGCACGACGACGAGACGCAGCGGCTCTTGCAGCGCGCGCTGGAGCTGGACCCCGAGCGGCGCATCGGCCGCGCATTGTACGCCGATCGCTTCGCGCGGGGTGACGTTGGGCTGCAGACGCTCTTCCTGGGGCGGCCCGGCGAGGCCGGCGCCGCCTCGGCGGGGAGCGGACGGCTGACCGGGCCCCTCGACGGCAAGACGCACATCACGGAGGCGCCGACGACGCACATGCCGACCCCGTCCATGCCCGCGCCGTCGTCGCGGCCGCGCACCGGCCCGCTGCCGCCGCTCACCCTGCCGTCGCTGACGCCGCCGGGGACCGGTCCGCTCACTTCCCCTGGGACGTTGCCCCCAGCGGCGCAGGCCGATCTCGAGGAGGTGAGCGAGTTCGCGCAGTCGCGCACGACCTCCATCTCGCCGAGCTTCCACCAGATCTTCGCGGAGACCGAGTTCATGCTGTGGGGCCGCGACGACGACGATGGACACCAGGCGAATGGCGTGCCGGTCGTGCCGGCGGGCGCTCCGCCCGATCCGTTCGAGCGCTCGCGCGCGGGCGAACGGTTTGAACGCTCGACGGTCATCGTGCCGCCCGCGCTGGCAGGGTCTGAGGGCGGCGTCGAGGACACCGAGTCACGTGCGGCCATCGGCTGGGTGCGCTGGCTGCAGGCGCAGGGCGCGCGCCCGATGGAGGGCGTGACGCGCATCAGCGGCGGGCAGCGCCCCGCCGGGGGAACGGGTCCGCTGTCGCCGACGCGTGAGGCGCTGCGCGAGATGTTCGCGGAGCTCGATCCGGCCACGCGCGTGCCGCGCGTGGTGGAAGGGGAGCTGGCACCGGCGAGCAATGGAGCATCCCAGGCTGGCGCCACGGGCGGCGAGCCGGTGGAAACGTCCGCCGAGGCATTCGCGGCCGACGCGGGGCGCGAGGCAGCTGATGGGTCCTCGTGGGCGGCGAGCGGAGAGCATGAGCTGGAGCATAGGCTGGACGCACACGAACAGGCAGCGGGCCAGGATGTCGAGCCCCCGTCGTTCTTCGTGGCGGGCGGGTATGGGTCGCAGGCGCACAGGGATGCGCGGGCCAGCGCCGAGGACACCGCCCCCGAGAGCGCCAGCGCAGCGGCGGGCGCCGTCACCACGCTGGAAGACCTGAACCGGCAGTTCGCATCGTCCGGATTCCGCGAGTTTGAGGTACACCCTGGCGCGCTCGCGTCGCTGGCGGAGGCGGAGACTCCGGCGCCAACAGCGGCGCCGCCTGGCGCGGCCTGGGAACGCGAGGAGACGGCTGGCTCTCGCCAGCCATGGGGCGTGTGGGGCGGCGAGCCGGTGGATCAGCCGGCGAGCGGCCATGCGGCGCTCGCGCCGGAGGCTGAGCTCGCCGCCGAGCCGGAGCCCGTGGCGAGCGCACAGCCGCGGGAGGCCGCCCCTGTGGCCGACGGCGACGACGACATCGCCGGCGATGACTATATGTCGCGGCTGCGCCGGGCGCGCAGGCGACGCGCGCAGGGGCGCGTCGAGGATGCGCTGCTCGAATACCGGGGATTGCTGCGCGACTCGCCCGATACGCTGGACGACCTGATTCACGACCTGCGCGACATGAGCGCGGACACGGAGCACGCTGAGGTGCACCGGCTGCTGGGCGACGTCTACATTCGAGAGGGCAATTACGTAAGTGCGCTGGAGTCATACAATCGCGCGCTGGCCCTCTCACAGGGGCAAGGCGGCTAAACGACGCGGCGTGCGCGCCATCGCAGTGGCGGGTGACACGGCAGGCGCCGGACCAGCCTGTGGGCAGCGGCGCTGAGGAGAGAGCACGAGCATGGACACATTCTTGCGGCGGCTGGTGGAGATCGAGGGGGTGACAGGCGCGCTCTTCGTCGGCAAGGATGGGCTGGTGGTCGCCAGCACGATGGAAGGCGACGACGAGGAATTGCTGGGGGCGATGGCCGCGGCATGCTTTGATTCGTCGGTGCGATACATCGAGCAGCTCGGCATGGGCAGCGTGCGCTATGCGCTCTTCGAGACGCCCGGCGGGGTGGTGCAGGTGGCCGACGGCGGCGACGTATTGATCGCGGTGAGATCCACCGTGCAGGCCGGGCTGGGGCGCATCCGCATGGAGCTCTCGCAGGTGGCGCGGCACATGGCCCAGGAGATGGGGGCTCGCTGAGCTGCCCCGCGGACTGGTATACTCACCCGGGCAGGCGCGCTGGGCGCCTGCCGTTCTGTGTGCGACAACGAGGAGTCATATGGAGCGGACGCTGATCATCGTGAAGCCCGAAGGAGTGCAGCGCGGCCTAGTGGGCCAGGTGTTGGCGCGCTTCGAGGCGAAAGGGTTGAAGCTGGTGGGCATGAAGCTCATGCGCATTTCAACGGAGCTGGCCGAGAAGCACTATGCCGAGCACCAGGGCAAGTCGTTCTACCCGGGTCTGGTACAGCATATTACGTCGAGTCCGGTGGTAGTGGGCGTGCTCGAGGGTCCGGGCGCCATCGCCATCGCGCGGGCCATGATGGGCCCCACCAATCCGGCGAGCGCGGCGCCTGGCACCATTCGCGGTGATTACGGGCTGAGCGTGGGTCTGAACATCATCCACGGGTCGGATGGACCCGAGTCGGCGCAGCGCGAGGTCGGGTTGTTCTTCGACGGGTCCGAGCTGGTGAGCTACGAGCGCGCGACCGACCCCTGGGTGATTGGCGAGTGAGGAGTCCCCTCCCCTAACCCCTCCCCTGCTGCGGCGGGCGAGCGGAGTTCAGGGCTGCCCCGATCCCCTGTCCCTCCCCGCCGCGGCGGGCGAGGGATGGTGGGGCGGTGGTGGGACGAGGGAAGATGTACGCGAGGATGTGGGGGTAGGTGCGGCGGTCAGCCAGGACCCTGGCGTCAAGCGGGCGTGCCGGCCGCATGCGCGGGCTCGGCCTGCTGGGCGCGAGCGCGAGCCTCGGCTTCGACGAGTCGCCAACAGCGCGTGCGACTGGAGAGGCACTTTTCTTGTTCGTCGAAGGTGATGGGCGGGGTATTCTTGAGGCAGAACACCTGATACATCGGCTCACCCGCCGCGGGGTCGCTATTGGGGAACCAGCGCTCGCGATAATGGGGGCAGCCATTCTTGAAACGCCGCCAATCGCAGTGCTCGCGTGGGTCCTCGCGCAGCTCTTCGGTCACTGAACTGTTGCCTCTCGCTGTGCCCGCGGCGGTGCGCCCCGAAGCGGGCTTCCCTCAGCTGGAATGGGACGACACGGCGACGCGGGGGTGATTGGCGACCCGCGCGCCGTTGCCTGGTTGGCCATGGGTATGTGAGTGGAGGCGCGCTATTGTCGCGTCCAAGCATCAACTGGCAGATGCTGGGGATCGCCCTGGCTGCCATGCCACTCGATGGCTGGGGACGTGGTCCCCATGGGTGCGGTGTGACGCGCTGGGTGTTTGGCTGGCAGCGCATCACTTGCGATAGAACGAGCATAACACTGGGCCGATTCCGTGTCAAGGAAGCAGCGCCTACTCGCCTCCTTCCGCGGGCCGCGCGCACATCCACGGGTGCGGCAGTGGGAATGTTACAATGCTCGTGTATGCCACTACCCGGTGGGCGCCGGGAGCGAGCACGTGCATTGTGGCGCGATGCATTCCGCCCGTCACGCGCCGCCAGATAGGTGAAGGAGCAAGGCCATGTCGCTGGCGGAGGATGAAGCGGGCAAGACCCGACCAGTGGACGGCGCGCGGGACGCGGGTGAAACGGCCGGTGGGGGCGGCCGGCAGCGCGCGCCGGCGATGGATGACGAGTCGCGGCGTCTGCTGGCCGTGCCCTGGACGTTCGGGCAGGCGCTGTGGGGCATCTGCCTGACGGTGCTGCCGTTGATGGCCCTGCTGGTGGCGCTGCAGCTCGTGGCGGGTGGGGCAGGCGCGGCGAGCGCAACGAAGCCGCTGACGCACGCACAGGACCTGGCGCTGGCACTCACCACGGCGATCAGCTCGACGCTGGTGGAGGCGGTCTTCCTCATCGCGCCGCTGTACTATGCGGTCAAGCGGCGGCCGGCCGGGACGAGCGCACGCGATGGACTGCGCGCGCTGGGACTACGTGGCTTCGCGCCGTGGCGAGCGGCAGTTCCCTTCGTCGGTGGGATGTTGGTCGTCTACGTGGCCAGTCTGGCGTACGACCAGCTGCACGTGCAGACCAATGCCCAGGCGCTGGCGCAACAGGCGGCGCACGCCCCGCTGACCACCATGGCGACGCTGCTGGTGGCGGTGGTGGTGGCGCCGTTCTGCGAGGAAATCTTCTTCCGGGGCTACGTGTTTCCGGCCTTCGCGCACAAGTTGCCCATCTGGGGGGCGGTGGTGGTGACGGCGCTGATCTTTGGTGCGGCGCATGCCGACGCGGGGTCGTTCGTTCCGCTGGTGATTATCGGGCTGGTGCTGGCGGTGCTGCGCTGGCGCTCCGGCTCGCTCTGGCCGGGCATCGTCTTTCACGCGCTGAACAATGGCGTGGCGGCGATCGTGATCTTGAGCGTGCTGCGCTGAGGGCGTGAAAGAGGGACGGGGTTTACGGAGTTATACATCGCGCCCGGTGGAGGATGTCCGCAGCATCTGTTAGAGCCACTACCGCTTGCTCGCACTGAGCTCCGCACCTCCCGGCGGTGTCGTGCAGGCATGCGCCGGGAGGCCGCGAGTCGCCGTTACTCTACGGCGCCGCTGGGTGCAGGTGGAGCCGCTGCCGGCGCCTGCTGCGCGCCCGGCGCGTTGCCCCGAACGGGTAACGTATCGAACGTCAGCACGTCCGCCACGATCTTGCCCTCGCGGAACGTCAGCAACTCGGCGCTCGTCAGGGTGCCGAATGGTGCGGTGGCCAGGTCGTAGAACAGGACCGCCTGGCTCTCGTCGCCCAAGGCCGCGCGGACCTGCACGCCCGTGACCACGCGCGCGAACTTGGCCAGTCCTTGCATGTACGCCTCCTTCCCATCCGAGTGGCTGGACGGGCCGTCGAAAGTGACGTCGTCGGCGAGATAGGTAGCGGCGGTGTCCATGTCGTGGCTGGTCCAGGCCTCGATGAAGGCGCGGGCGAGCTCAGCGGGGGTCGCGGGCTCGGTCATGATGTGCACCTTGACTCGTTTGTTAGCTTGGTGAGCCGCTTACGACTGAGCCGCAGGGTGTGCGCCCCGCCGCAGCCGCTCGGCGAGCGCGGTATACCGCCGCCCTGCCCCCTCGGTGCGCAGCGCCTTCCACAGCGCCCGCCGGCTGCCCACCAGCACCACCAGCCGCTTGGCTCGCGTCACGGCCGTGTAGAGCAGGTTGCGCTGCAACATGAGCCAGGCGCTGGTCGTGAGCGGGATGACCACACAGGGATACTCGCTGCCCTGGCTGCGATGGACGGTCATCGCGTAGGCGTGGATCAGCTCGTAGAGCTCGTCGAACGCATAGCAGACCTCGCCGGCTTCGCCTGCCACTCCGGCCTCGGCGTCGTCCATGCGCACGCGCAGTTGCTGCTCCTCGAGCGAGATGCTCGTCACCACGCCGACGGCGCCGTTGAAGACTTGTTTGTCGTAGTTGTTGCGGATCTGCGTCACTTTGTCGCCAACGCGAAAGACGCGCCCGCCGTAGCGCCGCTCGGGCAGGGTCGGACGGGCGGGGGTGAGCGCCTCCTGCAGCCGCTCGTTGAGGGCACCGGCACCGGCTGGGCCCCGATGCATGGGGCAGAGCACCTGCACGTCGCGGCGGGGATCGAGCCCAAACGTGCGCGGCAGGCGGTTGGTCACGATGTCCACGGTGCGCTCCGCAGCCTGCTCGGCGTCTTCCTCGGCGAACAGAAAGAAATCAGTCAGGCCGTGTACGATCGGGGACTCGCCCGCGTTGATGCGGTGGGCGTTCGTGACGACCCCGCTCTGCTGCGCCTGGCGGAAGATGTAGGTGAGCCGCACGGCTGGCACCACGCCGGAGGAGAGCAGGTCGCGCAACACCTCGCCAGCGCCGACGCTGGGCAGTTGGTCGACGTCGCCGACGAACAGCAGGTGGGCACCGGGGGCGATGGCTTTGACCAGGGTGTTCGCCAGGAGCACATCCAGCATGCTGGCCTCGTCCACCACGACCAGGTCGGCGTCGAGGGGATGCTCGCGGTCGTAGGCCGCCTCGCCGCCTGGCCGGAGCTGGAGCAAGCGGTGCAGCGTGCTCGCCGGGGTACCCGTAAGCTCCTCGAGCCGCTTGGCCGCACGCCCAGTCGGAGCGGTCAGCAGCACCTTCGCGCGCTTGGCACGCGCCAGCAGGACGATAGAGCGGACGGTGAAGCTCTTGCCGCAGCCAGGTCCACCGGTCAGCACCGCGACCTTCTGCGTGAGGGCGAGGCGCACGGCCTCGGCTTGCTCAGGCGCGAGGGAGGCGTCCGTTTTCTCATGCAGCCAGCCGAAGGCCACCTCCCAGTTGACCGTCTGGAACGCGGGGAGGCGCTGGCGAGGAGCATGAATGAGGCGCAGGAGACCGCTGGCAAGCGCTCCCTCGGCGCGGTGGAACGGGACGAGGTAGACCGCCGTGACCTCGTTGCGCTCCGCGCCCTCCGCATCCACGAGACGGTCGCGGACCACCCCCTGCTCCTCGACAAGCGCGTCCAGGCACCGCTCCACGAGCGCCAGATCCACGCCCAGGACCTCGGCCGCCTTGGCAACGAGCTCATCCGCAGGCAGATAGCAGTGGCCGTCCTCGGTCGCCTGGGAGAGCGTAAATTGCAGTCCCGCCTTGACCCGCTCAGGGCTGTCGTGCGGGATGCCCAGGCGCTGGGCGATCGTATCGGCCGTCTTGAAGCCGATGCCGAACACCTCGGCCGCCAGGCGATAGGGCGCGTTGCTGACGACCGAGATGGACGCATCCTGATACATCTTGTAGATGCGCACTGCCAGGCTGGTGGAGACCCCGACGCCCTGTAGAAAGAGCATGACCTCCTTGATGGCCTTCTGCTCCTCCCAGGCGCGGGTGATCAGGGCCAGACGCTTGGGGCCGAGGCCCGGCACCTCGCTCAGCCGCGCGGGCTCCTCCTCGATGACGCGCAGGGTATCCACCTCGTAGCGCGCGACGATGCGTTCGGCGATTCGGGGGCCGATGCCTTTGATGAGCCCGGAGCCGAGGTAGCGCTGGATGCCCTGGATCGTGGCCGGCAGCACGGTGGTGTAGTGCTGCACCTCGAACTGGCGCCCGTACTGGGGATGGCTTGTCCAGCGCCCCTGGAGCCGCAGGCTCTCGCCGGGCTGCACGCCGAGCAGGTTGCCGACCACGGTGAGGAGGTCGTTCGTGCCGCCTCCGTGACCGCCGCTGCCGTTGCCGCTGCCGCGGGCAGGCGCGACGCGCGCGATCGTATAACCGGTCTCGTCGTTAGCGTAGGTAATGCGCTCGAGGACGGCTTCGAGGGTGGCAAGCGGGAAAGGTGGAGCAGTGTGCGTCGGCATAGGTCCAGGGTATCACCACGCGCAGGTGAGGAGGAGAGAGAACGGGCTACGAGGTGGGCATCCGCGTCTCCCTATTCTTCATCCGCAGGGCCGTTCCGGTCAGGTCAATCTCGCCTCATGGCACCACTAACTGCAACTGTGGTCCTAACTTCCAGGGCCACGACGCCGGACGCTCATGACAGGTGCCGGGCGCGCAGAACCTGGAAGAGACGAGTCACGCGGTGTAGCTCCCATGTAAGCATTTCCTGTTACATGTTAAGTGGGTCGTGCTCTCATGGCTGCAACGGGCCGTTCGCAAGCGCCAAAGGATACGCCAACGACACGGGAAGTGCTGGAACACAGCGGCATCGGGAGTGAGTACATACCCTCCGAGTCGGTAACCGGCTCTGGAGGATCGTACTTCTCGTCGTCACTGAGGTGTGCGAGCGGTAGTTAAATGTCCACGCTGACTCTCCTCATGTCAAATCGCCGTCCTCTCCTTCTTCGAACCTGACTTGAATACGAGATGGCGCGACACACCCTGACATGGCCGAGCCCGCGCACTGTTGAGGTAGGCGACCCAGTCCAGTGAACATACCCGCACAAGGAGGACACACGCATGCTTGCGACCATCGGCACCGTGGAGAACTTCATGACCATGCCGAGCCCCATCCTCGACGACAGTGAGCAGGGCTATCACCTGGAGGAGCGCCTGCAGGTCACCCTCAAGTCGGCTGTCGACGAGCGCCAGCTCATGATCGAGTTCCGTCTGGGCGACACCTCGGCCACTCCTTCCGAGCAGGTGCTGGCCAAATGGCTGGAGGAGGACGAGCTGGTCGCCGCTCTCTGCACCGGCATCAGCGCCCGCCCCTCCGTGCAGAAGCAGGACAAGTCCTCCCGCCGCGAGGCCCAGGTCGGCGAGCAGACAGCCCACCCAGACGGGATGGTCGTCCTGGCCGGCCAGACCATGGTAGCCCTGAGCGAGGGGATCGATCTGCGGGAGGCCGTCAAGAGCACCCGGGCGGCGTACAAGCGGGCCCAGCGCGACAACACCCTGCGGCGCAACGCCGAGCGCGTCGAGCAGTTCAAAGCCCAGCTGCCCGAGCGCGTCAGGCGGCTCAAGGAGCGCCAGATCCCACAGGCTCAAGAGGACGACTCCACGTCGTACGAGACGAGCCCCAGCGGGCTGCAGCGCAACGCCGAGCTGTTCAAAGCCCAGCTGCCCGAGTTCAACAGGCAGCTCAAGGAGCGCCAGACCGCACAGGCTCAGGAGGATGGCTTCACGCCGCCGGACACGGGCCCCAACGCGCGCATACGCTAGACATCCGCCGGGCGCAACGGGCTGAGGGTCTGGCGAGTGCCGCCCCCCGGCCTCGCCAGACCCTGCGCCGGGGGAGCGATATCGTTCCCTCGTACCTGTCGCTGAAGTACGAGACGGGGGTTGCCGGCGTGCTCGCGGCGTCTGGTGGACGCTCCTGCAGAGCGGCACGAATCATCCGTACGCGGCGGAACACGAGATATACGGCGGGCGAGCGGCCATTGCGCAGCGGAACAACCGCGCAGGCCGCGAAAAAAGAAGCCCGCGCCGGCGAAGTCCAATTCGCAAGCGCGGGCGGATTCCGAGCGCGTGCTCGTGCGCACGGAAGCGTGACGGGAATGTCGGGCTCGGCTCGCCACCTGCTTCCACATCATTCCTACGTAGTGGGAGACATGGCCACCGAGAGGGTACGAGGGCTAGTAGATGAAGCTCACCCCGTACCCTGTGTGGGCATAGACATAGCTCACACGTCCCCAACCGCCGCCGTTCCAATAGGTCGACATGGCGGAGACGAGGAACCAACCGTTGCTGTAGACCTGCTCGACGTGGGCCACGTGGCCCTCGCTGCTAGCACCCTGTACTCCAGGCTGGAAGACAACGGTCGCGCCGACGACCGGTACGGTGCCCGTGCGCAGGCCGTGCGCCGGAGCGTTGAACGCCCACTGCGCGGCGTAGCCGAGCGAGATCAGGCGCTCGTCCAGGCGGCGATACTGCGCGTACCACGTGCAGTAGCCAAAGAACGCGGCATTCGGATCGCCACGGTAGTCGCTCATGCCATAGGCCGGATGGCCCGTGTAGGCCCACTGGCTGATGCCAGCCGGCGTGGACGAATAGGACGATGTGTGGACGTAATAGACGGCCCCGCCGGTGGGCGCTACGGGAGCCGCATGCTGAGCCGGAGCCGGCCCATCGCTGGTGTCGTGGTCGTAATCGCCATCACCATCGGTGCTGGCGATCACCGTGCCGCCACTGGTCGGAACCCAGGCCTGGTTGTCCGAAACCAGATGGCCGGCGCTATCGCGGTGCCAATGTTGGGTGCAGTGGTAGGTGCCGTTCGCCCACCCCTCGCAGAGCCACCCGTTATCGAGGTAAAGCCCTCGCTGGTACTGCAGATACGTGGCGGCGTGCGCCGTGCCATGGCCTACCTGCGCACCAACGATCGTGAGCATGGCGACCCCACCAAGGACCGCCAGAATGCGCAAAGCCGCGCGCTTGCCAAAAGCGCGGGTCGCGCGGGACTGCGAAGCATACGTGCAAGCCAAGCTGGATAACCTCCTCATCGGCTCCGCCTGCGCGGAACCTCCCGCGGTCTTCCGTACTGCGGTTGCAAACCTCCTGGGCCAAGCCGTACCCTGCGGCTCGCCCACCACACTGGCGGCGTCCTCCTGAGGTGCGCCGCATCCGCTTTCCGAGCATCTTCCCGTCAATTGGCTTCGTAGACGTCCACCTGAACCTCAGGCTGGCGACTCCTCTCGCCCGGTCCAGTTGGACTCCGCGAAACACACGAGGGGAACTATACCCAATGTGTTTCGAGGTTCTCCCGTACATTCGCTTTTTTGTAGTACCGAAATCCTAGCGTAGCTCACGCTGTGCGCCTGATCTCGACTATTACTTCTCTAGCACCAGTGTGACTGGACTGCGCCGCGCTAACAAAACTCTAATGCGACTCATACGAGCCTCTAATGTCACTCCAACGCGCTTCTAACGGCCACCGCGCGATACTGCGTGAGGACGTCAGGCGGCGCCGGGCATGTATGCAGGTGCGAGCGATGGAGCCGCCAGACAGGATGATATGCAGACTCTCTGAGGAGGGAAACACAGCGTGGCAAGCAAGATTCAGCCAGTTGGCGACCGTGTGGTCGTGAAGCCCGCCGCGAAGGAAGAAGTCACTCGCTCTGGAATCGTCATTCCAGACACGGCCAAGGAGAAGCCCCAGGAGGGCGAAGTGATCGCGGTGGGCAGTGGCAAGCTGCTCGATACCGGCGAGCGCGCCCCGATGGAGGTCAAGGTCGGCGACCGCGTCCTATTCGCCAAGTACGGCGGGACGGAGTTCGTGCTCGAAGGCGACGACCTGCTGGTGCTCCGCGAGTCGGACGTGCTGGCGATCATTACCCGCACCGAGTAAACACTGTAATCACTGGCCGCACCCTGACTCGTGTGGGCAGGGTCAGGCAGACGCATGAGGTATTCGCATCCAGTCCTGGGTTCGTGAACGCAGATCCACAACGAGGAGTACGAGCTGAACATGGCTAAGCAACTGGAATTCGACGAGCAGGCGCGTCGCTCGCTCAAGAAGGGCATCGACGTCCTGGCAACCGCCGTGAAAACCACCCTCGGCCCCAAGGGCCGCAACGTCGCCCTCGACAAGAAGTTTGGCGCCCCCACCGTGACCCATGACGGTGTGACGGTTGCCAAGGAGATCACACTCGAAGATCCGTTCGAGAACATGGGCGCCCAGCTTCTGAAGGAAGCGGCGACCAAGACCAACGACGTGGCCGGTGATGGCACGACGACGGCGACCGTGCTCGCTCAGGCCATCGTCACCGAGGGCCTGAAGAACCTGGCCGCGGGCGCCAACCCCATGCAGCTGCGGCAGGGCATCGAGAAGGGCGTCGAGGCGGTCGTCGAGTACATTCGCCAGGTGGCGGTGCCCGTGGAGGGCAAGAAGGAGATCGCGCAGATCGCCACGATCTCGGCCGCCGACGAGCAGATCGGCCAGCTGATCGCCGAGGTGATGGAGCGGGTAGGCCGCGACGGCGTGATCACGGTCGAGGAGAGCCGCGGCATCAACTTCGAGACCGTCGAGGGCATGCAGATCGACAAGGGCTACATCTCGGCCTACTTCGTGACGAACCAGGACCGCATGGAAGCCGTCGTCGAGGATCCCTACATCCTCATCACCGACAAGAAGATCAGCGCCGTCGCGGACATCCTGCCGGTCCTTGAGAAGCTGACACAGATCGGCAACCGCAATATCGTGATCATCGCCGAGGACGTGGACGGCGAAGCGCTGGCCACCCTCGTGGTGAACAAGCTGCGCGGCATCCTCAA
>CAYQFU010000126.1:11871-17052 GCA_964416775.1 uncultured Ktedonobacterales bacterium | reverse complement strand
TCCACCTGGGCATCTCGCGGGTGCCGTATTCCACGGTGTCGGTGACGAGGCGCATGGACGGCTCGGGCGGGAAGAGGAATTCTTTCTGGGCGATGTACTCTTTGAGGATGTCGTTCTGGAGGGTGCCGCCGAGTTTGGCGCGGGGCACGCCACGGTTCTCGGCATTGGCGATGTACATGGCCCAGATGACGGCGGCCGGACCATTGATCGTCATGGAGGTGGTCACCTGATCGAGCGGGATGCCATCAAAGAGGATCTCCATATCGGCCAGGGACGAAACCGCCACGCCGCACTTGCCAAACTCGCCACGGGCCATGTCGTCGTCGTGGTCGTAGCCGTAGAGGGTGGCCATGTCGAACGCGACGGAGAGGCCGGTCTGCCCCTGGGCGAGCAAATACTTGAAGCGCTCGTTGGTCTCCTCGGCGGTGCCGAAGCCCGCGAACATGCGCATGGTCCACGGCTTGGCGCGATACATGGTCGGCTGGACGCCACGCGTGTAAGGGAACTCGCCGGGGTAGCCGAGGTCGCGCGCGTAGTCGAGCCGGGCGCCGTCGGTGGGGCTATAGAGCCGGTTGATGGGCATGCCTGATTGCGTGGTGAACTCGTCGCGGCGCTCCGGGATGCGGCTCGCGGCAGGAGCCACCGTGTCTTGCTCCCAGCGTTGCCGCTCTTCCGCGACGCGAGCCAGGGCGTCACGGTCGTAGAGCGTGCCGGACGCGGCTTCCGCTCCGGACTGGGGAGCCTGGCTGTTTTGCTGTCCGGCGCTGGGCTGGGCCGGGGGTGACTGCTGTTCGAGCATGCGCATCCTCCTCGTCGAGGTGTGGGTTTACTGTGGTGCAGGGAACGTGTTGAGCGGCCTAGACGGCGATGGACATAGCTACGGCGCCGCCTCCGCCCAGGCAGAGCGTCGCGAGGCCCTGGCCGCCGCCGCGCCTGCGCAGCTCATATAGCAGGGTGGTGAGCACGCGCGCGCCGCTGGATCCGATGGGATGACCCAGCGCGACCGCGCCGCCGTTGGGGTTGACGCGCGACCAGTCCCAGTCCAGCTCTTTGCCATTGGCAAGCACCTGGGCCGCGAAGGCTTCGTTGACCTCGATGACGTCGAAGTCGCTCAACTGCTTGCCCGTGCGCTCGAGCAGCTTGTGGACCGCGCGGGGAGGGCAGGCGAAGATGTATTTCGGGGTAATGGCCGCCGCGGCGTATCCCGTGATGTGGGCCAGGATGGGCAGACCCAGCTCGCGCGCCAGGGCTTCGCTGGCGACGATGGTGGCTGAGGCCCCATCGCTCAGGCCGGGGGCGTTGCCGGCGGTGACCGTGCCGCCGGGGCGGAAGGCCGGCTTGAGCGCAGCCAACGCCTCGGGCGTGGAGTCGGGCCGGATCGGCTCGTCGCGGTCGACGACGGTTGTGCCCTTCCTGGCGGCAAGCTCCACGGGGACGATCTCATCGCGGAAGTACCCCGCCTCGGTCGCCTCGTGCGCCCGCATGTGGCTGCGGTAGGCGAGCTGATCCTGGGACTCGCGCGTGATGCTGTATTTGTCGGCGATGATCTCGGCTTCCTCGCCCATGTGGATGTCCTCGAAGGCGCACCAGAGGCCGTCGCGGACGACCGCGTCCACCAGGGTGGCGTCGCCCATGCGCAGGCCCGTGCGCGCTTTGGGGAGCAGGTAGGGGGCGTTGCTCATGCTCTCCATGCCGCCGGCGACGAAGAGGTCGCCGTCGCCGGCCTTGATGGCCTGAGCGGCCAGCATGACCGCTTTGAGGCCGGAGCCGCAGACCTTGTTGACCGTGACGGCGGGGATGTCATCGGGCAGGCCGGCGTGAAGGGCGGCCTGCCGGGCCGGCGCCTGGCCTTCGCCGGCGGAGACGACGTTCCCCATGATGACTTCGTCGAGCCGCTCCGCGGGCGCTCCGGCGCGCTTCATGGCTTCGCGGATAGCGATGGCGCCGAGCTGTGTGGCGGAGAGCGATGCGAGGGCGCCGAGGAAGCGTCCGGTGGGGGTGCGGACGGCGCTGACAATCACAGGATCACGGTCGGCCACGCGAGGCCTCCTTTGGTGGCATCACTGCTGGGGCGTGCGACGGTGCACGTGGGCGCGCCGCGGATGGATACGCGACGTCTTGCTGCAGGCATTATATGGCTCGGGCAGACGGCGGGTCAAACGCGGCGGGGTGGAATCCCCTCCCCCAACCCCTCCCCGCTGCGGTGGAGAGGGGAGTTGAAGGAGTCCCGATTCCGTGGGCGGCCGGTCCGTGGGGATTACGGGCGCTGGCCGTAGAAGAAGTAGAATGGGAGGGTACAGCGCTCGCGATTGATGTCGCGGCGGGCAGACTCCAGCGCTGCATTATAGTGCTGCTCTGTCACCATGCCGGCGGCGACCAGGGGGGCGCGCACGCTGGCCATGACGGCGAAGACGTCGGTTTCGGCCAGGGCGCCAACGCGGCCGCCCGCTTTGCCGACGTCGAGCTGGACGGAGCGACTCTCCACGCGGGGGATGCCGGCCGCGCGCAGAAAGTCGCCAACACGTGGGCCGATGAGGGGATCCACGCCGCGTCCGGCCATTGCCGTACTGATCCATTGCACCAGCTGGCGCATCGCCGGCCCACCACCCTGCTGCGGGCCGGTCTCCACCAGCTCGATCCACCCGCCGGGTCGGGTTACGCGGACCAGCTCGGCGACTACGGCGGGCCAGCGGTGGGCAGGGATGGCGAAGAGCAGCAGGCGCTGGTGGACGAAATCGAAGGTGGCGTCGTCGAAAGGCAGCCCCTGGAACACATCACCCTGCACGAAGGTGTAGTTGCTCGGCCGATCCGTCTGACCGCGCGAGCCTGCCGGCACGAGCGGCTCCTGAGGCGTCACGACGTCCGTGCCGACGACCTGTGCCCAGGGGAAGAGCGTGGCCATCTCGGTACACCAGCGTCCTGTGCCGCTGCCGACGTCCAGGATGCGGGCGGGCGCCTGGATCGGCGCGAGATAGTTCCCGCGCAGGACGTGGCGCAGCATGTAGTGTTGGAAGTCGAGGCGGTTGATCTCGGTCTCATCGTTTGGCAGGAGGTAGGCCGCGTCAGCCATGTGCCGTCGGCCCCCGAGCCAGAATAGGCGGTGCTGTGGCGGGGCTTCGCCTGGCCCTGCGTCCATCTGCGTTGTCGTGCCGTTTCCGCGGGTTCGTCCGGTCAGCCACCGCCATGCCATGCTCGAGCACCTCCCACACGATCTCTCTACAACACTGCCTCTACGACACTCGATGCTTCAGGGCGCCCAGACACCAGCGCGCCCTGAGAGCCACGAAGTCTCTTTCAGCGTATCGCGTCATGTCAAGCGGGCGCAAGAGCGGGGTTCTAGCCACTATTAGGGTTGGCCGCGGCGGGCGTCCACCGGACGAAGGCGCATATCCATGCGCCCCTCCGGCTCAGGCGAGTAGCGTGCGCCTGCTGACTCCCGCTGCGTGGAGGAACCCAAGAGCGGGTCGCGCGGAATGGCGGATGGGCCCGCGTGATATGTTACTTCTATCGCCTGGTTAGTTGATGGCTGCGTGATAGGTGTCTACAGCCGCGAGGGCCTCTGATAGGCGGAGATCGGAGGGTCTACCCCGCGTTACCTCGCGTTGCCGGCGCGCGTTAGCACTCACAGGGGGTATCGGCCATCTCATGCATGGATGCGAGGGGTGGGCGTTCCAGGCGCGGGCCGAGAGCACGCGTCGATGGACTGGATGGCCCCATGCCCTCTGGGGGACGGCGCACCCGAAGCTCGCGCATCAGATCAGGTGCCGTGGGCCACGAGAAGTCTGGCGGCGAGTTGGGCCATCCGGCACCAGCCGTCCGGCATCAGCCGGGCGTCCACCGACCGGGCGTCCACCGGGCGCCCCTACGCGCAACCAGGCGCCCGCCGAGCTGCTCGCGCGCGTGGCCCAGAACCGGCAAGTGAGTACGTTCCAAA
Source organism: uncultured Ktedonobacterales bacterium (assembly GCA_964416775.1). GTDB lineage: Bacteria > Chloroflexota > Ktedonobacteria > Ktedonobacterales > JADMIN01 > CAYQFU01. Next base: position 13,118 of record CAYQFU010000126.1, on the reverse strand, counting down.
TAGGACACGGATGGGAGGGGAGATGCACGTCGCCATCAACGCCCAACTTGTGTCCTTTAGCGATTCATACCGCAATGCGGGGGTCAGCCGCTATACCTACCGGCTGGTAGAAGGGCTGGCGCAGCGCGAGTCGGACCAGCATTACACGGCATTCGTCACCGCGCGCGACCGCGCGGCCATCGCCGCGTTCGGCAACGAGCGACTCCGCCTGGTGGCGGCGCGCTGGCCGACGGCGCAGCCGGCGCAACGCGTGCTGTGGGAGCAGGTGGCGCTGCCCGAGCTGTTGCGCCGGCTGCGCGTGGACGTCTTCCACTCGCCGGTAAACGTGCTGCCGATGCGCTTGCCGTGCGCGTCCGTGGTGACGGTGCATGACCTGGCGTTCCTGCACTATCCGCAATTCTTCCGGCGCGCGAGGCGCATTTATCAGCGCACGTTCACGACCCGCAGCGCGCGCGCGGCGACGCTGGTGATCGCGGCGTCCGAGAGCACGAAGGCCGACGTGGTGCGGCTGGGGGTGGACCCCGAGCGCGTGCGCGTCATCTATCCAGCGATCGAGCCGCACTTCCGACCGATCGAGGACCGAGCGCGGCTGGCGGCGTTTCGGCAGGCGCACAACCTGCCGGAGCGCTTCGTGCTCTTCCTGGGCACGCTGGAGCCACGCAAGAACGTGGTGGGGCTGCTGGAGGCGTACGCGAAGGTGCGAGCGGGCGATCCCGAGACGCCACCACTGGTGCTGGCGGGCGCGAAGGGGTGGTATTACGACGAAGTGTTCGAGCGCGTGCGGGCGCTGGGACTCGAGCAGGTAGTCACCTTTGCGGGCTATGTGCGTGACGAAGAGCAGCCGCTATGGTACGCTGCCGCAGAGCTATTTGTGTATCCGTCGTTCTTCGAAGGATTCGGATTGCCGGTGGCCGAGGCGATGGCCTGTGGCACACCGGTGATCACGTCGAACGTGTCGAGCTTACCGGAGGTCGCGGGGGATGCCGCGCTCCAGGTGGATCCTGGGAGCGCTGACGCACTGGCACATGCCATGCAGAGTGCATTGCGAGACGGCGAGACAAGGCACCGGCTCGCGGCCGCGGGGCCCCGCAGGGCGCAGCGATTCTCCATCGAGCGCATGGTAGAAGGGTGCAGTGAGGTGTACGCCGAAGCGGCGGGCCTCTTTGCCCAACGACACGTGGTGGAAGCGGGGTAGGACGAGCCGTGGAAGTGGATCGACAGGGGCTCCAGGCCCAAGCCCAGGCCCA
>CAYQFU010000126.1:0-11771 GCA_964416775.1 uncultured Ktedonobacterales bacterium | reverse complement strand
CCAGGCCCAAGCCCAGGCCCAGACGTCATCGCAGTCGACTGCCGCATGGCCGGTGCCGCAGGCGCGGCCAGTCATGCCGGTGCTGAGTGTGGAAGATCGGCTGCGCAAACGGAGAGTACGCGCGATCCTGGCCACGATCTCGATGTTCCTGCTCGACGCGGCGATGATCAACGGGGCGTTCCTGGGGTCATACTATCTGCGGTATGAAGTGCTCCACGGCGTGACGCTGGGGCCGTCGGGCTACGCGGATTTCCCGCTGCACGTGTTCCTGCCGTTGCAGGTGCTCGTGACGGTGGGGCTGTTGTTCGCCTTCTACCTGCGCGGGCTGTACCGCTTGCGGCCGACCGGCACCTGGTTCAAGCAGTTCTCCGTCGTGATCGCGGCGACCACCACAGCGTTCGCGGCGTTCGCGGCGTATGAGTTCGTGTTGCGGAGCACGGAGTTGGTGGTGATCCAGACGCGCCTGCTGATCGCCATCACGTGGGGGGCGACAATCGTCCTCGTGGCCCTGATGCGCCTGGTCGTCGGCATGGTGCTGGGCTGGATGTATCGCCGCGGGTGGGGCATGACCAACTTGCTGGTGGTGGGGTCCGGCCGGCTGGGCAAGCTGATGATGCAGCACATCGCGGCCACCCCCCACCTGGGCTTCCGGGTGGTGGGCTTCGTGCAGGACATGGATGGGCCGCCGACTGACTTCGGACGCTTCAAGGTGCTCGGCACGATGCCCGACCTGGACCACGTCATCCGCAGCAACCGCATCGAGGAAGTCATCATCGCGCTGCCTTCGCACCAGCACCACCAGATTTTGCGCACGGTGCGGCTGTGCGAGCGCGCGGGCGCCGACTTCAAGCTCGTGCCCGATATGTACGAGCTGAGTCTGTCGCGCATCGACGTGGACGCCATCGAGGGGGTGCCGCTCATCGGGCTGCGGCGCACGCTCACGTCGAGCTGGCAGCGGGCCATCAAGCGCAGCATTGACATCGCGATTGCCAGCGCCGTGCTGCTGATCGGGTCGCCGGTGTGGCTGCTGATCGCGCTGGCGATCAAGCTGGATTCGCAGGGGCCTGTGCTCTATCGGCAGGAGCGCCTGGGCTATCGTGGCGAGCCGTTCCATTTCCTCAAGTTTCGCTCGATGTACGTGGACGCCGACCAGCTGCTGGAGCGTCTGCGTGGGCAGCAGGGTGATCGGGGGGTGATCTTCAAGGACCGGCGCGACCCGCGCCGCACGCGCGTGGGTGCATTCTTGCGGCGCACCAGCCTCGACGAGATTCCCAACTTCATCAATGTGCTGCGCGGCGAGATGAGCGTGGTGGGGCCGCGACCACCGCTGCCTTCCGAGTTCATCAACTATGAGGACTGGGAGAAGGCGCGGCTGGAGGCGACGCCGGGCATCACGGGTCTGTGGCAGGTGCGCGGACGCAGTGACATTGACTTCGACGAGATGGTATTGATGGATCTGTACTATATCGAGAACTGGAGTCTGCGGCTGGATCTTCAAATCCTGCTGCGGACGATTCCGGCCGTGCTGTCGCGGCGTGGAGCGTACTGACCATGCAAGTGGCGCTGGTTCACGATTACTTGAATCAGATGGGCGGCGCGGAGAAAGTGCTGCTGGCGCTGCATGAGCTGTATCCGCAGGCGCCCATCTACACGTCAATCTACGAGCCGCGCCGCATGGATCCACGCTTCCGCAAGATGGACATTCGCACGAGCTTTATGCAGCGGATGCCGCTGGTGCGCCAGCACCACCAGCCGTTCCTGCCGTTGTATCCATACGCGTTCGAGCGGCTGGATCTGCGTGCGTACGATCTCGTCATCAGCGACAGCAGCGCCTTCGCCAAGGGCGTCGTGACGCGTCCAGAGGCGCTGCACATCTGCTATTGCCATACACCGATGCGCTGGGCCTGGAACTACGAAGAGTACGTGGAGCGCGAGCGGCTGGGGGGACTGGCGCGCAGCGTGCTGCCGTTCTTCGTGACGTGGCTGCGCACGTGGGACTACGCGACGGCGGCGCGGGTGGATTATTTCGTGGCGAATTCGCCGTCGGTGGCCGCACGCATCGCCAAGTATTACCGCCGCGACTGCGTGGAGATTCCGCCACCGGTCGATACGTCGCAATATCACCTCTCCAACGAGCTGGACGACGCGTTTTTGATCGTGTCGCGGCTGGTGCCGTACAAGCGCATCGATCTGGCGGTGCGGGCGTTCACGATGCTCGGGCTGCCACTGCACATCATCGGCAGCGGACGCGACGAGCACCGGCTGCGGCGCATGGCCGGGAGGAACGTGAAGTTCCTGGGCCGGCTTGCCGACGAGCAGGTGCGCTATCACCTGGCGCGCTGCCGCGCGTTTATCTTCCCGGGCGATGAGGACTTCGGGCTGACGCCGGTGGAGGCGCAGGCTAGCGGGCGGCCGGTGATCGCGTATGGGGCGGGCGGGGCGCTGGCGAGCGTGGTGGAGGGCGCGACGGGGGAGTTCTTCTACGAGCAGACGCCCGAGGCGCTGGCGGAGGTGGTGAGCCACTTCCAATACGAGCGGTATGATGCGCTGGCGATTCGCCGCCACGCGGAGGAGTTCGATACGCAGGTCTTCCTGCGGCGATTCTCGCAATTCGTGGAGTCTCGCATCGCCACGCACCCCGTGCTGGCGCGCAAGGCGGGGCTGGAGTATCAGGGGCCGGGTGTGCCACCGCTGGTGCAGCGACACCGGGCGCACGCGGTTGGCGAGGATGTGGTGGATTTTCCCACGCAGGTCCGGCCGCACCGGCAGCCTTTCGGCACGCCGCAACACTGAGCGGCCTGAGGATTGGCAATGATGTGGTCGAGTGCGCGTGGCTTGCTGGCTGGCCTGCGGCGGCGCCTGTGGATCGCGGTGGCCGTCGTCGTGTTGGTGGCGGCGGTAGCGGTCGCGCGGTACGCGGGTCCGGGAGCGGGGGCGCGCCACCGCTATGTGGCGACGCAGACGCTGGTCGTGACGGTGGTCCCGCCAGATGGCGGCGGGGCGTTCGCAACCGCCGATGCGCGACAGATGGAACGTACGATCGCGCTGCAGCTCACCACCTCCGCGGCGCTGAGGGATCCGGCGCTGGATACCGCCATAATGGCCCGCTTCAACGCGGACGGCGGGCAGGTGGGAACGGTGAACGCTCAGGCAGTGGCGGGGGCGCTGACGGCGACACAGGACGGGAACCGGGTGACGCTCGCCGCGCGGTGGCCGAATCCGGCGGGCGCTGGCACGTTGGCGCGGGCCGCGACGGAGGTGCTGGTCAGCGATCCCGGGCTGCTGCCGGATGCGGCCTCAGCCAATCGGGAGGGCGGGAGCCTCAGGATACTGGCGGATGGCGCGGCCATCGGGCCGGCGCTGGATCCCGGCCCAGAGGTTGCGGCGCGTGCCCGACTGCTGGAGACGTTGGTGCTCGGCCTCTTTGGCGGCGCGGGATTGGCGCTGGCCGTGGACACGTGGATGACGCGGCGCGAGGTGCTGGCAGCAGCGCGGCAGGGCGAGCGAGAGGGCGAAGGCGAGATGGGCGGGAGCAGCCAGGCCGCGCAATTGAAGGTGCGCGGGTAACCCGGTGGGGCGAGGGAAGTGGTGATTGCACCAGCCGCGCGACGAAGATCGCGCGGGTAATCCACAGGGGCGAGATGGGTGGTGGAGTGAGGCGCGGTAGGACGAGTGCGCAGATGCGTCGCGGGGGACGGTGGGGATCGGGCTATAATTGGCGCACGATGCTCTCTTTGGTCATCGAAGCCGCTGATTGGTGTCTCGGCCTTGCACTTGCGGTATAGCTCGTGTTGGATGCGTTGCAGCAGTGGGGAGAGGTGACCTCGTGTCTCATCTCGTGCGTAGGTTTGCGCGATGGACGGCTGAGCGGATGTTGCGGCCCGTGGCGGAGGCGGTGATGCGGTTCGCGAGCCGGCGGCTGGCGCTGCGCCTGGCGCCGGAGGATGGCGCCGCACAGCCGGAACAGAGAGGGGTGGCCACCGCCGAGGTGACGCTGGACCAGCAGCGCCAGCGGGAGGCGCGGCGCTATGCGGCCATCCGGCGCATCCTTGCGCTGGTCGGGTTGGGGGTGGACGCCGCGGTGGTGGTGGCGCTGCTCTTCACGCGGCTGGGCTTCGCGCTGCGCGACGCGCTGGCGGGCGCGGCGGTCTGGCGGCCGCTCGCGCATTCGGCGTGGGCGCCACTGCAGGTGGCTGGCTATTTTGGGGTGATCTTCGGCGTGCTCTTCGTGCTGGGCATCCCGCTCTCGTTCTACGGCGGGTACGTCCTGGCTCGCCGCTACGGCCTGTCGACGCAGAACCTGCGTGGCTGGATTGTGGACCAGCTGAAAGGGCTGGCGCTCTCACTCGTCTTCGAGCTTGCGGCGGTCGAGCTGGTCTACGCGCTGCTGGCGCTGGCGCCGAACACGTGGTGGCTGTGGGCGGCGGGCGTGATGCTGGTCTTCACGGTGGTGCTGGCGAACCTGTACCCGGTCCTGCTGCTGCCGATCTTCAACAAGCTCACGCCGCTGCCGGACGGTGACCTGAAGGATCGGCTGCTGGCGCTGGCGCGGCGCGCGCATACGCGGGTGCGCGGGGTCTACAGCATGAACATGAGCGTGCGCACGCGGGCCGCCAATGCGATGCTGGCTGGGCTGGGCAACACACGACGCATCATCGTGGGCGATACGCTGCTGGACACCTTTACGCCGGACGAGATCGAGGTGGTGCTGGCGCACGAGCTTGGCCACCACGTGCATCACGATGTGCCGAAGCTGGTGGCGGCGCAGGCCGCGCTGACGTTCGGCGGGCTCTACCTGGTGAATCTGGTGCTGCACGCGGTGGTGGGGGGCGTGCGCGGCTATCAGGGGCTGGCCGATGCGGCGACGATTCCGTTGGTGGCGGCGGCGCTGGGCGTGTTTGGGCTGGTGACGATGCCGCTGGGCAATGCGTTCAGCCGGTGGGTGGAGCGGAACGCCGACGTCTACGCACTGGAGAGCACGGGCAACGTGCGCGCCTTCATGGGCGCCATGACGCGGCTGGCCAACCAGAACCTGGCGGAGGCGGAGCCGGCGGCGTGGGTAGAATTCTTGCTGTACGATCACCCGTCGGTTGGGCGCCGGCTGGCGCTGGGCCGGCGCTACGCCGCGGAGCACGGGCAGGCGCAGGCGTAGCCGGTCGCGGTCATTCGAGCTCGCCAAACACCACCGTGCCACCTACGATGGTCGCGGCGATGGTCGCGCCCGCGAGCCGCTCGGGAGGCAGCGTGAACGGGTCCTCGGCGAGCACGACCATGTCCGCGAGCTTGCCAGGGGCGATGGAGCCCTGGCGATGCTCCTGGCCCCCGGCGTAGGCGGCGCCGAGTGTATATGCGCCCAACGCCTGGGAGACCGTCAGCGCCTGGTCCGCCACGAAGGGCGGCCGGTCCGGGTCCTGGTCGTTGCGGCGCGTGACGGCCGCGTGCAGGATGCGCAGGGGATCGCAAGTGTCGATGGGCACGTCGGAGCCGAAGGCCAGTGGGATGCCCGCCTCGCGCAGCGTGTGGTAGGCGTACGAGCGGCGGTGCCGCGCGCCCCAGAAGCGCTCCGCTTTGTCGCGGTCGGCGACGGCATGGAACGGCTGCACCGAGGCGACGACGCCCAGCCGGGCCATGCGCGCGATGTCGTCCGGTGCGGCAAGTTGGACGTGCTCCAGGCGGAAGCGCGATAGTGGCGCGGGGATTGGCGCCGCGGTACCCTGCTCGCGCGCCTGTTGGCGCTGCTGGATCGCGTGCTCGATGGCATCCAGCGCGGCATGCACCGCGCGGTCGCCGATGGCATGGATGGCGACGCCGATGTCGCTGTCCTCGGCGGCGATGGCCAGCGCCTCCATCTCTTCCTCGGAGGTGGTGAGCAGGCCGCGATTGCCCGGCTGTCCCTCGAACGGCTCCAGCATTGCGGCGGTCTGGGACGTGAGCGCGCCATCGGCGAATATCTTGATGCCGGCGAAGCGCAACGTGTCGTCGCCGAAGCCCGCCTGGAGTCCCACCAGCGTGGCCTCCGGGAGCGATTGTTTGGGCAGGTAGAAGAGCACACGTGGCGTCAGCTCGCCGGCCTCGCGTAACCGCTGCATCAAGCCGAAACAGTAAGCACTCTCGATGTTGTGGACGCCGGTGATGCCGCGCGAGCGCAAGTATGCCAGGGCTTCACGCAGCTGGGCGAGGTCGGTTCCCATGGTCGAGGATCCCTCGCGCTCCTCGTCGGCGCAGACCGAATCCACCAGGCTCATCGCCCCACCCTCGAAGAGCATGCCCGTGGGCTGGCCAGTGCCGTCGCGCGCGATGACGCCGCCGACGGGATCTGGCGCATCGGCAGTGATGCCGGCCAGACGCAGCGCCGCGGAATTGACCCAGAGCGAGTGACCGTCGTAGCTCCTCAGCGCGACCGGATGATCGGGTATGGCGGCGTCCAGCGAGGCGCGCGTGGGGAAGTTGGCGCCGGGCCAGATGTTCTTGTCCCAGTGGCGGCCACGCACCCACTCGCCGGCCGGGGTTTGCGCGGCGCGCGCGCGTGCGCGCTCGACGGCCTCGTCCTCGGAGTGGGTGCCGGTCAGATTGACCTCACTGCGCTCGCGCGCGAAGGAGAGGAGATGGGTATGTGCGTCGACGAAGCCAGGCAGTACGGTGCGCCCTTTGAGATCGAGGGTGTCTGTCAGGGGACCGGCGAGCGCGCGGATTTCCGCTTCGTCTCCGACGGCGACGATGCGCCCTGACGTACGATCCAGCGCGACCGCCCGCGCCCTGGGTCGATCGATGTCCATCGTATAGAATGACCCGTTGAGCAACAGCAGCAACGGGTGCCGCGCTCCACTCATCGTCCGCATCCCTCCACTTTGAGTGCCGGCCGGCGGTTGAAACCGCGCCGAAAGGCCGGCGGCCGCGACGTCCGCCGGCACGGACTCTCATGTACCAAGCAAGTGTGCATTAGTTTACCTGGGGCCGGCGGTTGAGCGCCGGGGCTGGATGGCGTGCCGTCGCGAAGGCCTGCCGAGGCGGACGGGGACGGCAGCCAGTGGCGGGCGCATGCCGCCGATCCGTGCTCGCTTCTTTGAACGGTAGTGTGCACGATGAATACACGGTATTGTACGCACACGTGGGCCACTGACGGCGCGATAGCAGGGATGGAGACGGCTCGTGGCATAGTTGTTGCGCGCTATGTGCGGTCCATTGAAACGTGCCGTCCAGGTGGTGGATGGCGTGTGCTGGTGCGGCCAGGAGTGAGCGCATGTACGTTACGGAGCTGCGCGGACTGCGCATCTTTAGTCTGATGAGCGCCCTCAAGATGGGCACGGTGGAGGACGTTCTGCTGGAGCCAGGATGCCGTTTTGTCGCGGCGCTGTGCGTGCGGGAATATGGGCCTGGCTCGCGGAGGCTCGTCCTGCGTAAATCGGTCAAGCGGGTGGGGCGTAATGCCGTGATTCTGGGGGGCACCGACGAGATGCCTGAAGAGTCCAGCATCGAGAATGCTGATCGGCTCATCAACCTGCGCACGCTGCTCGGGCTCGAAGTCGTCTCAGATCATGGCAACCTGGTGGGGCGTGTCCGCAATGCTGTAGTCGATCCGGAGACGCTGGCCATCGAAGTGTACGAGATCGCGCACTCCCCAATGGACCGGCTGATGCACCGCGAGCTGCCGCAACAGGTGGACGCCCATGACACGTTGAGTGCGAGCAAAGACGTGATCATCGTTCCCGAGGAGGCCGTGACGGGGGAGCGGACGGCGCCAGAGGAGCGCCAGGGCGCGGAGGAGATGGCTGCGCCCACACGATGGGTGCCGCCAGACGTGCTCGAAGGCCAGGACGAGGCCGGAGCCGGAGCCGCGATGGGCTGAGGCAACGGCAGCGAGCGCGGCTCTGACGTGGCGCGTCAGGCAGGCATCAGGCGGGCTGGACCTCTTTCGGCGGCTGATACGCGGCGGTTGGGCCGGTGCCGTCGCGCGCTCCGGGCTCCACGCGGAGGACGCCGCTGGGTGGCGCCGCCTCGACAGCCGCGACAGGCTCGACAGGTGCTGGCCCAGCGCCGTCGGCGCGCGTGGCCGCCGCCGCTAGCTCCTGATCCAGCCAGTCCTCCCGGTAGCGACGGTAGTAGCGCATGAAGAGATCTTTGAGCTGTTTGCGGCTGAACTGCTTGCCATTCTCGAAGTATTCGATGGCGACCTGGCCAAGCGCCCAGGTGCCTGCGGCCGCGATAGCCCCCGCCACCACATCGCCGCCGATGGGCACCATTTTGGCCGCCTCTTCGGCGAGATAGCGCAGAGCCAGCCCACCGATGATGGTGGTGACGAGCTCGCGCGTGTGCCTGGTGTCCATGGGCTCACCATACACCGCGGCGATGCGCAGTACCATGCGGATCTGATTGCCGAGCAGAATGGGAATATCCACCAGCGGGATTGGCTCCAGCCCGGCAGCCAGGCTAATCAGGGCGGAGTTGCGCACGATGCGCTGGGCGGCGGCGCGGCGAAAGCCCGGCAGCGCCAGGCCGATGCTCAAGGCGGCATCGGGGCTGGCTTCAATCAGCGCGGGCACCAGCTCCTCCCCGACGTTGGCGCCGCTGCGAGCTGAGATGGGGATGACGTCGCCCACGCCCAGCCGCGCCGCCACCTCGCCAGCCACGTCATCGGGGTCGGCGCGGAGAGCGTCCACCTTGTTCAGCGCCACCACCAGCGGCTTCCCGGTACTCCGCAGGTCGCGCAGCAGGGCGCGGTCCTCGGGGCGGATACCGCGCGTGGCGTCGAGCAGCAAGACGACCACCGAGGACTCGTCGACGCCGGCGCGCTGCACCTCGGGGAGGTGGCCTGGCGTGTCAATCAGGACGAACGGACCGAATGTGCCGCGGATCAGGCTTGTGGTGGTGCCTTCTTTGTCGGAGACGGCGGACAGCCGCTGCCCGCGCAGAGTGTTGAAGAGGGTGGACTTGCCGGCGTTGGGCAGCCCGACGATGGCGATCTTGCGCTCGAGCTCGTCCCGGATTTCACCCTGGAAGGCATCCCACTTGGTGAGACTCATGAATCTGCGCAAGAGCGCGAGATTGCCGGGGAGCCTTCTGAGCGTCGAGACGCTGAGCAGTGACTGCGCACTGCCCGCGGCACGCTGCGCACGACCCACTTTGACCTCAATCTTATCCTGTGACACGCCTTGAGCCTCCGTTCAGGTGCGGCGGACGGTGTGAGTCGTCGCATCCAGCGATTGGGGACGTTATAGCACGCTGGGTCGCTGGAGTACAATGCGAGGGTGCAAAGTGCATGCCAGACCCACGCGTGCCGCCGGGTCGCGGATCACGCCCGCTCCGGGTGAACGCCGGCCAGCAGCCGCCGCGGCCGCTCAAGGCTCGCGGCCGCGAGCCGCGGCGGCACGGACGCGTAAGAGCCAGTATGGTACAATGGCGGCGGGTCGCGACCAAACATGAACCGGGCGGCCAGGCGGCACAGCGCCATTGTGAGACGTATCCATGGCCACGCTTGAAGGCACGATCGAGCGCATTGTCTTTCGCAATGATCAGACGCACTATACGGTCGCACGGCTACGCCCCAATGACTCTGGGCGACTTTTTCGCGATGAGCTGACGACCCTGGTGGGCATTTTGCCTGGGCTCAGCATCGGCGAGCTGGTGGAAGTGACGGGGGAGTGGGAGTCCCACCCGCAGCACGGCAGGCATCTGCGGGTGGTCAGCTACACGCGCCACGCGCCGGTCACGGCGGAAGGCCTGCGCCGCTACCTTGGGTCTGGGGTGATCAAGGGGATTGGCCCCAAGACGGCGGAGCGCATCGTCGAGCGGTTTGGCGAGCAGACGCTGGCAATCGTGGAGCTGGAGCCGGAGCGGCTGACGGAAGTGCGCGGGGTGAGCGCGCACAAGCGCGATCTGCTGGTGCGCGGGTGGGCGGAACAGCGGGGCATTCGCGAGGTGATGGTGTTCCTGCAATCGCACAATGTCTCGCCGGGGCTCGGGGCCAAGATCTATCGCCAGTACGGCGCGGAGTCCATCAACGTCATCCGGGAGAATCCGTATCAGCTCGAGCAGGACGTGTATGGCATCGGCTTCAAGACGGCGGACGCGCTGGCGGTGGAGATGGGGCTGCCGCGCGATGGTCTGCCGCGCCTGATGACCGGCATCAAGCATACGCTCTCCGAGGCTGCGGGTGAGGGGCATTGCTTTCTCGTGCGCGACGAGCTGCTCACGCGGGCGGCGGCGCTGCTGCAGGTGCCGGTGGAGCTGCTGCCGGCGGCGCTGGAGCGGTTACGCGTCGAGAAGGAAATCTTCGTCGAGGACGAGCACGTGTACCTGGCGCCGTTCTTCTATGCGGAGAACGGCACGGCGCGCCGGCTGCGGCTGCTGATGCGGACGTCGAGCGCGCTGCCGAGGGTGGGGGAGCGCGAGTGGAGGGCGGTGTTCGACGCGCTGCAGCGCGACCACGGCATCCACCTGGCGGAGCGGCAACGCGAGGCGGTGCGCCGCGCCTACCGCGAGAAGGTGAGCATTCTCACGGGGGGACCAGGGACGGGCAAGACGACGACGGTGCGGGCGCTGCTGGATGTGCTGGATCGCGAGGGCGTGGTCTACGCGCTGGCCGCGCCGACAGGGCGGGCGGCCAAGCGGCTGGCGGAGGCGACGGGCCGGCAGGCCAGTACGCTGCACCGGCTGCTGGAATTCCAGCCCAGCAACAATGAGTTCGCCTACAACGAGGAGCGGCCGCTGCCGCACCAGTTCGTGGTGCTGGACGAGGTCTCGATGCTGGATATTCTGCTCGCGTACCGGCTAGTCAAGGCGCTCGCGCCAGAGGCGCACCTGCTGCTGGTGGGCGACGCCGATCAGCTGCCCTCCGTAGGGCCGGGAAGCGTGTTGCGCGATCTGCTGCGCAGCGAAGAGGTGGCGCATACGCGGCTGACCGAGCTGTTTCGCCAGGCGGCGGCCAGCGTCATTGTGGTCAATGCGCACCGGGTGAACGCGGGCGAGATGCCGGAGCTACGACCCGATCCCAAGGGCGACTTCTTCTTTTTGCGCGCGGACGATCCGACGCGCGCGCAAAGCCTGGTGGTGGACCTGGTGGCGCGGCGGCTGCCGGCGCGCTACAAGCTGGACCCGCTGCGCGACATTCAGGTGCTCGCGCCGATCTACCGTGGTCCGGCCGGCGTGCATGCGCTGAACGAGACGCTGCAAGCGCGGCTGAATCCCTGCCAGGAGGGGGCGATGGCGGCGGCGGGGCGCACGCTGTCCCTGGGCGACAAGGTGATGCAGGTGCGCAACAACTACGACAAGGGCGTGTACAACGGCGATGTGGGGCGTGTGGTGCGCGCGGACCGGGAAGAAGGGGTGCTGGTGGTGGAGTTCCCCGAGGAGGCGGGGACGGTCAGCGTCACGTATGAGACGCATGAGCTGGACGAGCTCACGCTGGCGTATTGCATCAGCATCCACCGGGCGCAGGGCAGCGAATACCCCTGTGTGGTGCTGCCGCTGCTGATGCAGCACTACATGCTGCTGCAACGCAATCTGCTATACACGGCGATGACACGGGCCAAGCGGCTGTGCGTGGTGGTGGGCGACCCGCGGGCGCTGCGCCGGGCGGTGGAGAATCACGCGCTGGCGCTGCGCAATACGGGTCTGGCCGAGCGGCTGCAAGGTCCGCGGCTGGGAGCGGTGAGTGTGTCCCAGGGACAGGGGACGGAGTGATACGGAGGGTACGGAGGAGTCTAACGCCGTGGGCGCCGGGGACGCGGACGGGCTATACCGTACATAGAGCGAGGGCTGGGTAGTCGGCGAAG
>CAYQFU010000125.1:0-17061 GCA_964416775.1 uncultured Ktedonobacterales bacterium | reverse complement strand
TCACCTCGAAGTAGCCAAACGCACCATAGCCCTTGACGTGGTACACGCGATTGGGTACGCGCTCGCGGACGAAGTGGCCCAGCTTTTCGAGCAGGTAGGCATCCTGCAGCAGGACGGGGCCGTTGGAGCCGACCGTGAGCGAGTACTCGTCGCTCCCCACAGGGCTGCCGGCATCGTTCGTCGTCGGGGGTGGTCGCTGTTGCTCGTCGCGTTTGGTACTCATACCTGTTACCTGTCTCCTTCCTGTCTCTTGCAATGGTTCTCAATCGATCCCCGGTTCCGCGGGTGTCGAGGATCACCTCCACACTCTTGCTGTCGGGGGCCTCATATCGCGGGCGTGTCCTCACCGCCGATGCGATGTGCCTCGGCGATGCACGTCGCTTGCCCGTAATCCCTGCGCATCGCTGGGGGAGTCCTGTGGCGTCCGCGAGCAGCAGACTTCGGCGACGAGAGCGAGACCAATGCGCCCACAACCACAGCCTAGCAGGAGAGGCTCACGAGAGTGCTACAGCGCACAACAGGTGTTTTACAATTTGTGCCGAGCTCGGCATCTGCTACTCATCAGGTGTAGCGTGCAAGACCACATGCCCGATGCGCTCAGTCTCCGCGACTGGGACTTCGTACTCTGTTGGATCTTCGACGCCTGCATTGAAGAACGCTTCCCTGCGCTCCACGCAGGTCCCGCAGAGACCGCAATGGAGCTCGCCTCCTTTGTAGCATGACCATGTCAGGGCGAATGGAACACCAAGCTCTGCCCCAATCCTCACAATGTCTGCCTTCGACGTATGGATGAATGGTGTGACCAACTGCGGAAGTGGATCGGCCCATTCATTGCCGAGGCACAATGCTCGTCCGAGCTGCTCGATGAATTCGGGGCGGCAATCCGGGTAGATATCCCTGTCTCCCGCGTGGACGGCTGCTCCAACTGCTTCCGCTCCTTCAGCGACGGCGACGCCGTATGCAATGCTGAGTAGGATCGCATTCCGATTTGGCACGATGGTCTGCGTCATCGTCTCGGCTGTGTAATGTCCTTCCGGCACGGAGACGCGGTCGTCAGTCAGCGCACTGCCGGTGAACAAGCGCCCAACGTCCTGGAGGTTAGCGATCGTCAACGAAGTACCGAGTGCGCGCGCGATTTCTGCCGCCGACTGCAGCTCGCGATCATGTCGCTGGCCATAGTGCACTGAGAGGAGCCGCAACTCATAGCCTTGCGCTTTGAACCAGTACGCCAACGTCGCCGAGTCTAACCCGCCGCTGAGTAAAGAGACTGCCGCATGCCGCCCCGCCATTTGGCCTGTGCCTTTCTCTATCCCGTCTGGTACAGACGAGTGTCTGTTACTACAGTTCAAACCATACATCAGGCGCGTGCACGTGGGAGGCATCGGCCGGGGGGCACAGACCATGAGCGCAGAGATTGGCTGGGCCCACCGGGCATATCGTGCCTGACCTGGCATCACGGTGCGCAGATGCCCAGCGTGGATCAGGCGGTGAGGGCGACCATCATCGCGCGGACGAAGGCAATCTCGTCCTGGTTGATGGTGTGGCCCATGCCGGGATAGATGCGCACCGTCACGTCGCCGCCCAGACGGCGCAGCACCCCGGCGGTCAGGTCCAGGCGCGCTGTGGGGACGTACGGATCGTCATCGCTGCAGCCGAGAAAGACGGGTGTGCCCGCGAGCGTGCCGGGGTAGTCGCGCGGTGCGTCGTCCGGCCCGATCAGCCCGCCGGACAGGCCGGCCACGCCGCCGTAACGCCGGGCGTGGCGCGCGACGTATTCGAGTGCCAGACACGCTCCCTGCGAGAAGCCGAGCACGATGGTGCGCTCCAGTGGAATGCCGGCCGTCGTGATGCGCGCGAGCAGCGCGTCGACCACGGCCAGCGCCGACGAGAGCCATGGCTCGTTGCTGGCCAGCGGCGCGAGGAAGCTGTTGGGATACCAGGTGTTGCCGGCGGCCTGGGGGGCGAGGTAGGCGAACCCGGGCTGGGCCAGCTCGCCGGCGAGGAGCAAGATGTCCTCGGCCGAGGCGCCGCGCCCGTGGAGCATCACCATCCCGGCGCGGGCGCGATCGAGCGGCTCGCCAGCCGCCAGCATCGGCTGGCCCTGGTGTGGGCCGGCGCCTGAGTCGATATGTGCAGTCATGGGGCGAGACTCCGTTCTAATGACCGTCGCAATCGGCAGCGTCAGGCCGTGCGCCGGCTCGCGCGACAACGGGCGCGGATCGGCCACCACAGCCTCGAAGCACCCGGCGGCTGTCCGCGGGGAGATCGCGATGGGCTTTAGCCTGCGCGGACAGGGGCGCTCAGCGATTGGCGCAGGGCGGCGACGAGATGAGGCGATGCCGAAGGATATCCGGCCAACTGGACGCGGCGCCACGCGAACAGGCGCTGGTACGTCAGCGTGATGACGGGCTGGAAGCCAGCGGCAGCGAATCCGCGGACGGAGGGGCGGTTGGACAGCGACGCGCCGATCCATAAGCGGCGCGCGCCTTCGGCGCGCAGGATGGCGGCCATGCGGCTCAACAGCGCGCTGTACAGTCGCTTGCCGCGGAACGCGGGCAGCGTGGCGCAGTCCCAGATGTATGCCTCGCCAGGCGGCAGGCGAAAGGTCCGCTCCAGCTCGCCGATCTCCTCCTCGCTCCACGAGGCCCAGCCATAGGCCACAATCTGGCCTTCGACCCAGGCGCCGAAGCAGCGCCGGCCGGCGTCGAATCGCCGCGCAACGAGCGTCGCGTCGGCGAGGCCCATCGCCGCCGCCAGGGCCGCCGCACCATCGCGCCGCACCTCGCCAAAGGTCGCCGCGACCGCCGGGGTCACCGAATTGACGGAAGCGCCCTCACGCGCGGTGAAATCCAGCACCCACATGGTGCCGCGCTCGTACGCCCAGGGTTGGCTCACGTGCATGGCTCAGAGTCCTCGCCGGCGGCATTGGCTGGCTGGAATGGCTCCAGAGGCGGGACGGAGGCGACGGAGCAGCCCCGCCCCGCCGGGCGTCCCTCCCCAGCGTGCCGCGAACGGCAGCCGGGGAGGGACGGCACTCATCTCAAGCGATCGGCGTCGTCTCGCGCACCGGCTCGATGGACGCTTTGCGCTGGGTCAGCTCTTCGATGGCCTGGGCCAGGTGGCGATCGGCCACGTTGTAGTCGCCGGCCGCGACGCGGATGCGATGGGCCAGCGCGAGCACATCGGCGACCGTGCAGCCCTCGGGCGGCACGAACTTGTAGCACGCCAGCTCCAAACGCTGGCCATTGGGATCGCGGAAGTAGATCGAGTCCATGAAGCCGCGATCGATGGGGCCAGTGTTCTCGATGCCGCGCTCGTTCAGCCGCTGGACCACCTGCGTGTACACCGCCCGCGAGACGGTGAGGGCCATGTGGTGCAGGTTGCCGATCTCTTCGGGATTGGGCGTTGGATCATTGGCGCGCGTGGGCCGGACGAAGTAGGTGATCAGGCGACCGTCGCCCGCGTCGAAGTACAGGTGATCTTCATTGGGCACGTCCAGATTGGGTTGGTCGAGCACCAGCCGCATGCCGAGCACCCCCTGGTAGAAGTCGACGATCGCCTCGCGATTCGAGCCCACGAAGGTGAGGTGATGCACGCCCTGCACCTGGATTTTCGTCATACACGTACCTCCCAGAGCCCGCGGTGGCGCCTCTCGCGCCATGGGCGACCCGCCGGCTCAGATTCTGAAGAACAGGTGGCGGACTTTGTCGATGACCTGCGGGTCGCCACTGGCCTCGCCGCCTTCGATGCGGCCGAAGGTGGTGAGCACGAACTCGGAGGCGTCGCGGAAGCGGAAAGTGGCCCCAACGGCCGAAAGATCATCGGCCGGCTCGTAGGTGAGCTGCCCATCCTTCACTCGCACGCGCCAACTGCCGCCCCAGTCGCCGTCCACCACGATGCCGTACTCCGCGTCCATGCCCTTGGCCGCCTCTTGATCCACGGTGGACTGCATCAGGACAAACATGTAGGGGACGAGCACGCCCGCGGTGCGCTCGTCCAGCCTGGCATCCTTCTCGCCCAGGCCCCAGCGCATGTCCCAACCGTGGACACCGTAGTCCATAATCTGGAACGCCGGGTAGAAGAAGGTCGGCAATGGGCCCATGAACACGTGGGTGACGTTGAAGCCGCCCCACTGGTCGGCGGTGAGCGCATCGAACGTTGTCATCAGCCGGTCGGACGACGACTTCAGCCGGCTGATGGCCTCCTCACGCGGCAGATCGCGATAGGTCAGCGCGGCCCGATCCAGCTCGCTGGCCATCACCAGCAGCCCGAGCGCGGTGGCCGGGTCGTTGCGGCGCGCCATGTCCCAGCGCGTCAGGTAGCCCTCCGTCACGTCGATCATGTGGCCGACGAGATCCCGCACCTCCCAGTGGCCACTGCGGGTGGGCGACTCCCAGGTGTTGGGATCGTCGATGATGCTGTAGAAGTTCGCACGCTCGGTATGCACGACGTCGAGGACGAGATCCTTCGCACTGTAGTCCATCGAATTGATCGCCACGGGCCACCTCCCTTGTCGGGTCACAGCGGGCGTCATGCGCCCCACTCATCCATGGCCAATCAGCTACAGGCATCGCCCCTACGGAATTCTGGCGGCGCTTTCTGGGGGCCGCTGATACGGCTCCTGGTTACGCTGCCGCTACGACGTCACCACGATGACACGACGCGCTACGGACCACTGGAGGTGATGTCGCCTCCGGCGCGTATAGTATCGCACCCAGCTACCACGCCTGGCGCAGGAGCATCTCCAGCTCCGCCGCGTCCGCGATCGGCTTGGGATTGTTGCGCACGGTGCGGTTGGCAAAGGCCATCTGGGCCAGCGCGGGCAGGTCCGCCTCGCGCACGCCGATGTCGCGCAGCCGCTGGGGCAGCTCCATGTGCGCGACCCAGTCCGCCACCCGCCGCGCCGCCTCCGCGGCGGCCGCCCGGGGGTCGCGGCCCGCGGTGGGGATGCCCATGGCGCCGGCGGCAGATGCCAGCTCGGGCGCCGTGGCGTCGAGGTTGAAGCGCATCACGTGTGGGAGCATGACGCTGTTGGCGTCGCCATGGGAGGCGCCCGTCGTGCCGCCAATTACATGGCAGATGCCATGATGCAGGCCCATGGCGACGTTGGAGAGCGCGGTGCCGGCGAGAAACGCGCCCGTCAGCATCTCCGTGCGCGCCTCCAGATCGTCGCCGGCGGCATAGCAGCGCGGCAGCGCCTGCGCGATGGCACGCAGCCCGGCGAGCGCCGCGGCGGTGGAGAGCGGGTTACGGGTGATGGAGTACAGCGCCTCGATGCAGTGCGCCACCGCGTTGATGCCCGTGCCGGCCGTCAGGCGCGGCGGCAGGTCGAGCGTGAGCAGTGGATCGTAGACGGTGAGCCGGGGCGTGACGCGCGGATCGCCAACAGTGACTTTGCGCGGCACGCCGTCGACGTGGCGCGTGACGCCGTACACTGGAGTCATCTCAGACCCAGCGTAGGTGGTGGGGATGGCGACGACGGGTACCAGGGGTTGGTCCGTGGGCAGGCCGGAGCCGGCGGGCCGGCCAGCGCGCCGCTCTTCCAGCGCCAGGCTGACGGCTTTGGCTGTGCCGATGGAGCTGCCGCCGCCGAGCCCAATCACCGCGTCCACCTGGTGGGCCGCCGCCACCTCTAGCGCTTCGTCTACCAGGCTGTCCTGGACGTGCGGCTGGACGCGCTCGAACGTCGCCACCAGCCGCTCGCCCAGCGCGCTTTCGAGCGGCGCGAGGTGGCCGCGCCCGCGCATGTGCGGGGTGGTGCAGAGCATCAGCCGGCGCCACCCCACGCGCTCGACCGCCTCGCCCAGCTGGGCCAGCACTCCAGGCCCAAAGATCACCTCCTGGGCGTAGAAGGTGTAGCGAAACGCGCTCATCGGTGTGGCTCGCTAGTAGACGATCACGGGGGTGCCCACCTGCACCCAGTCGTAATACGCTCCCATCTTGGACAGCGGGAAGTTGATGCACCCGTGCGAGCCGTTGTTCCACGCCGAGGGATCATAGTGCGGCAGATTCGAGCCGGGGCCGAACTGTAGGCGCCACCAGGCGTCGTGCAGGTAGTAGCCCTGGAACTGGTGCCAGAACGGCGACGTGAAGTTCACCGCGAAGTTGATCGGCGTGGGGTATCCATTGGCCGGGCCGATCGGTCCCAGTGGCTGGAAGATGATGTGCGTCTGCTTCGACATGGTGTACTGCACGCCCGGCGGCGTCGGCAAGGTCTGGCGTCCCGTGGTGATGTAGCTCCAGTACACCAGCTTGCCGTTCTGATAGGCGCGCGCCACCTGCTCGCGCAGCGAGACCACGGTGGCCTGGCCGTTCATGAAGCCGTAGTTCTGTATCAGCTGCAGGTCGGTCTGGTGGGGCTGCGACGCGGGCGTCTTATCGTTCAGGTTTTGCAGCATCGCCTGCAGATTCGTCATCATCTGCACCGCCTCCGCGTCCACCTGTCCGTAGCGACAGACGACGTCCCAGCCGCAGGTTGGATTGTAGTAGTTCTGCAGCGGCGCCTGCTGGTACCACCCCTGCACGTCGCCGATTCCGGTGTTGGCGTCGGCGTACTCATAGTCCAGCAGCGGATTCTTCGCATACGTCTGCGAGACCAGCGTCGCGAGCGACTGCATGTCGTAGTGGGCCTTACCGCGGGCCAGGGGCAGCGACATCGCGTCGCGCTGCTGGGAGATGGCGCGGAGCAGCGTTAGATAGTCCGTCGGCGACCGGGCCGATGCCAGCGCCTGCACGTCGGCGTCGTGATTCTGCTGGAACGTTGCGGTTTGCTCGCCGTAGGTCTTGAGCTGGTTGACATCGCCTTGCATGCTGGCCAGGATGGCTGTAGTGACGTATGGACCGGCCTCCGCCGTGTCCGCCGCCAACTGCGTGGTCTGGCCCCACAGCGTCCGGCCCAACAGGGTGTAGTCCTGGGGAGTGGTCGCCGCACGAAACTGCGTCACGTCCTGTGTGTAGCCAGCCGAGCCCCAGGTGGAGGTGATTCCCGCCTTCTGCACCGCGTCCAGCGACGACTTGAACGTCTGGAGCTGATGGTAGGTCGGAACCAGCGCCTGCAGCGCCTGCGTCTGCATCAGCGCATAGCTCGACACGTTGGCGACGGCGTCGGGCGTCTTCGCGGCGCTCAACTGCTGTTCGGCCGCGTTGAGCCGCTGCTGATAGCCAGCAGCCTCGACGAAGCCATCTTTCTGCACCAGGTTCAACTGCGCGCTGAAGAGGCCAATGTTGTTTGTCGCCTGTTGCGTCAGCACGCCGACGCTCTGCTGCTCGATTCGCATCAGCTGCGTATACTGTCTGGCATAGCTGGCGGCAGCGTTCTGATAGGAGTAGCCCCAGCCGCCGGCGCCCTGGGCCGTCTTGTGCTCAGCCGTTACGACCGGCTGTAGCATGGATTGCGGGATGCCCAATTGTTGAGCGTGGCGCAGCTCGGCATCCAACTGAGCCCGATTGCGCTGGGCGTATGCCTGGCTCGGATCGTTTCCACAGGCGCCGGCCGTGAGTGCCACCAAGAACAGCGCCGCAATGAAAGCGCTTCGCAGACCGTGTATTTCTCGACTCGTCATCCCCGCTGACCTCCCGCCAACACATCTGTGCGATCGTACACTCGCCGCCCCCGAGCACGGCGGCATCCGCAGCACGTCGTCCCATGGCGCCTTTCATCCGCCGCTCGCGCCGGGCTCGGCGCAATTGGACACGTGACCGCCCGCAAACGACGGACCACCTGCCGCTCGAGAGACCACTCCGCGCGATCTTCCTGGCGCGGTCACACTGCCCATTCCCTCCCATCCCCAAACGATCTGTCGCCTATTGTGGTCTCACTATGACCGGACAGCTCAAACCTGAACAATACTATAGTCCAATCAAGCACTCCCCGGCTCGAACAGCGTCACCTGCATGTGGTCCGCCGCCTCCAGGCGCACATTGCGGTCGCCCCATGGAGTCGGAACAGGCTCCAAAAGCGGGCGCGCGCCGGCGGCGATGAATCGCGCGGCGGTTTCGGTCACGTTGGGGGTGGCGAATGCCAATCGCACCGGGCCAGACACCCGCCGGCCCACCTCGATCCGATCAATGGTCTCCGCCTGCCGCTGGTCAATGAGCTCGACCGTCGCATCGCCCACGGCCAGCACGACGCCGCTCCCCTCCGGTGAGGACCACTCTTTCACTACTGGCAGCCCCAGCCCATCACGGTACAGCTTCACCGCGGCATCGAGGTCCGCGACCGTCAGCGCCACACGCAGCTCGCGCACGCGCACAGATGTTTCCATTGCGTTTTCTCCTGCACCACAACTCTGTCAGCCTAGATCGGGACGAACAATGCCGGATGCCGCCCGGCGGGCATCCATTGGACGGCTGGCGAGCATCCACCGGATGCCCCTACGGAGCGGGGAGGCGATCACCTGGATGCGGCATCACGCGTGAGAGCATACGTTCGCTGCCGCCAGCGAGCCTCGGTACAAGGGACAGTCGGCGACGAGGACGCGGGCCAGTGCGCGGCTGTACCTCGGGCCAGGAGGGATCGTGAGGGTCACGATAGTAGGCGGTCTCGCATACGCTCACCCTCCCGGGCGCAGCGGCTTTCCCCACGTGACTTCCGTCACGAGCTGTAGTGCTACGGTGTCCGGCGACATAGAGGAGACGAGCGTCCGCACCTCCGCGTCAAATGCCGCCGCATCGGCAGGATCCATGCGGTCGCGCGAGAAAGATGCTCGGCCGTGGAACGATTCGACGTAGCTGTCGAGCGATTGGTTGATCGCAACCGGCTCCGTGCCCCGCGCACCGACTCGGCGAAACAGGCCGCGCACTTCCAGCTCATGCACGAGATCATACGGCTGGTAGTCGCGGATCGTCGAGTAACGCTGGATGATGGGCTTCAATTCAGCCTCCCAGGGCAGCGGCAGCTGACCGGCTCCCAGGATGGCCAGGTAGCCATGCGGCGTCAACAGATCCGCGAATCGCGGCATGATCTCGTACCAGTTCATCCAGTGGAGGCTATCACCCGCGGTGATCAAGGCGTAGGGTGGCTGGAGCGCTGCATCCTCCGCGCGCCCGATGATCCACCTCAGGTGCGGATGATCGCCCAGGGGCGAGCGCTTTCCCTCCTCGATCATCGCCTGGGAGACGTCCACCGCATCAACCCGAGCAATGCGCTCGGCGAGCGGGCGCGCGAGGAAGCCGGTGCCGCAGCCGACGTCGAGCACATGGCGCGGGCTATCGGCGATCAGGTCCACGAGGATGTCGAAGACCGACGCGGGGTATGGCGGCCGATGATGGTAGGCAGCGACGACACTCGGGTCCTGGAAAGCGGAGGCCACGTGTGGACCCAGGGAAGCTGGCTTCGGTTGCATCGATGTCCTCCTCAATGGCCGGCAGCTGGTGGAACGGGCGCGCTGGAGACGGATACGCGTACCGCACCGCCTATGCTCCAGTGGGACCGGAGGCATCCCCCGGCGTACCGTAGCGGCGCATGAGCTCGTCGAGCGACATCCAGATCTCCTGGGGATAGTGACGGTACGTCGTGCCACGCCGCAGCCGCTCGACACCGCGCACATTGTAGAGCGCAAGCAGCCCTACCAGAAAGAAGCGGTCCAGCCGGACCTTGAGCGTGAGCGGGCGGTCACGTGTGGTAAATCCGAGACGGCGCGCGCCAGGGCTCATAAGCGAGAAGCCGTAAAGCGCGCGCGGGCCGGGCGGGGAGCTGGGCCGCCGCACCCACGCCGCCAAGGCGCGCAGGTCCGCGCGCAACTGGGGAATCAGTCCCAGGTCGCCCTCGGCCCGCGCGAGCTGCTGGTTGTTCAGATGCAGCTCGTAGACCAGGTCGCCGCGGGAGATGGTGGTGCCGTCGGGCAGGGTGATGGGCCGGCCATGGTAGCGGCCGATGTGGATGAGGAACAGGCCGTGCGGCGCGCCTGGGATCGGCATCACGGGCTCCATGCGTCGCTTGATGCGCTCCCACAGGGGCCAGGCGCGCAGGAAGCCCCGCGCGAGGCCAGAGCGCGCGCCGGCGGCGAGCCGCCAGCCGGGACCGGGCGCGCGTCCGCGAGGCAGGGCGGGCGCCGGTTGCTGAGGCGCCTCTTCGACGCCCACCCGCGACGTGGGCAGCGCCGGACCCGCGCCATCGGAGCGCGTCGCTGCCGTGGGGTCGCGCTCAGCCTCGCCTTCGCTCACTTGCTCACCATCCTGCCTGCGTGTCTCTCGGAATCATCAGGAACGCCGCAGCCGCAGCAGCCGGCGGTTGCAACCGCGCCTAGGGGCCTGCGGCCGCGAAGTCCGCCCGGAGGCGGACTGGGACGCGAGTGGGGCCAGGGGCGCGGACTGAGGGATACATGATCGCCCGCCACGAGGGGCCGGCGAATGAATGCGCGCCTGGATGGCGTGCCGCCGCGACGTCCGGCCGGAGGCGGACTGCGACGGCAGACGATAGCAGTTGAATCGTGCTGATCAGGTCCCCCTTGTACGAACGGCATCGCGCCTGTGTGGACTTTCAGGCATTGGTGTTACGCGCCGAGCAGGTGGGTGGGGCTCTGCTGCTCGCGCGGCCCCTCTCGTACGTTGAGCACGAACACCGCGCCTATCACCAGGAATAGCGCGGCGAAGCCGAAGACGATGCGGTAGCCCAGAGCAGCCTGATTGAACCCATCGCATACGGCGATGACCAGACCGCCCAGCAGCGGAGCCAGAATTGAAGGGAGGGTCGAGGCGATGTTCCAGAGGCCGAGATCTTTGCCAGCCGCCCCGTGAGTGGGCAGGGCGTCAATGGCGAGCGCCCAATCCACGCTGGTGTACGCGCCATATCCCAGCCCGAAGACGATGCCCAACGGCCAGAGCGGCACGCGGTCCGGCGCGATGACGAACGCCAGCGCGGCCAGCGCCATGAATACTGTCGCCAGGCACACCACGGGCACCCGCCGCGTGCGATCCGAGATGATGCCCAGCACCATCGCGCTCAAGATGGCGCCCAGCAGGGCGAGCACGGCAATAACGGCAGTCGCCTGGATGTAACTCTGCACCTGCGCCACTTTGGCGAAGTAATACTCGATGAAGGTCATAAAGAGCGTCAGGCCCATGATGACGAACGCCCGCGTGAGAAACACCCAGGTGAAATTGTGGTTGCGCCATGGCTCGATCCACATCCGCGCCAGGCGCTGGTAGGCCGCGGCGATGCGCCGTCCGTCCTCCGCGGGCCCCAGCCCTAGCCGTGCGGATGAAGCATCCAACGGCGTGTCGCGGACGCCCAGGAGCGTCACGGCGACTCCGAGCACGACGACGACGCTCGCCAACGCGTAGAACAGCGCGGCCCCACTGCGAATGCCATCGGTGGGATTCGATCCCGTCCCCACCTGCCTGAGCAGAATGGCAGCCAGGGCCAGGCTGCCGACGTTGCCCAGGATCGTCATCAGGCCCATGTAGCCCGACGCCGCCCCACGCTGCTCCGCGGGCACGCGGTCCGGCAGCAGGCTCTGGTAGGCGGCCGTGCTGGCATTGTTGCCGAGATTGACCAGCAAGAGGCCTACCAGGAACATGAAGACCTCGCTGGCAGCGCCCAGCGCGATCATGCCGACCAGCATCACCAGCGTGCCCGCCACGATGTATGGCTGCCGGCGGCCGAAGCGGCCTCGCGTCCGATCAGAGAGCGCCCCAACGATGGGCTGCACCACGAGCGCGACGACGGCCCCCATCGCGGATAGCCAACCGAGGAAGACGGCCTGCTGCGCGTTGCCCGTCGCGCCGGGTGAGACGAAGAGGAGGATCTGCGTGGGGATGACGATGGGCAGCAGGGCGGCCGACTGAATGTTGAGGGCGAACCAGTAGAAGCTCAGCGCGATCTGCTCGCGGACAGAGAGCAGGTCGCGGCTTTCACTGGGCGCGACAACTGGATGTTCCTGGCTCATGCACCGCACCTCTCGGAACAGCGCAGCGGCGGCTGTCCGCCGGTAACTCAGGCATACATCCAAGTGTACCAGACTCGCGCCACTCTGCCTACAGGCTCTGTTTGCAGGGTTCCACCCATTATTGGGGGCTGGCCGCGGCAGGCGTCCACCGGATGCGGCAGGCGTCCACCGGACGCCCCTACGGATGAGGTGAGCAGCGTGCGCCTGGTGACCCCCCAATGTTTGGTGGAACCTGTTTGCAGCACATAGCATGCCGACCGCGACAGGTTATGGAGAGGAATGCGACGGACGAGAACCGGCCCGGGAGCGTGCCTCCGCGGTGGGAATGGTGCGCCCTGCGGCCTACCCGGCGACGCCGTAGTTGGACACCTCCACCAGATTCCCGTCGGGGTCGCGCAGGTAGACTGACTCGATCGGCCCGATCGCTCCCGTCTTGCGCGCCGGACCCTCGACAATGGCGACCCCGCAAGCGCGGACGTGCGCCACGACCTCGGCCAGCGGCACCTGGGTGATCAGGCAGAAGTCGCCGGAGCCTGGCGTGGGACGCAACGCCTTCGGCTCGAACTCGTTGCCCGCCTCGTGCAGGTTGATCTTTTGCTCGCCAAAGCGCAGAGCCGTACGTCCACCACCGAAGCGCACCACCTCCATCCCCAGCACGCTCGAATAAAAGGCGCAGGTGGCCTCGATGTCGCGAACGGTCAGTACGATGTGGTCGATCCGCTCGATGCGCATGTCCATATCGATAATCCCTCCCGGCACCGCTCCCGACGGAAGCGGGCCGTCAATGCACGGGCCTCACCAGATAGCGCGCTGGCCGTCGTAGCTCCAGGCGATGACCGTGGCGCTATCGGCTCCGCGCAGCGTGTGCACGCGCTCCAGCGCCGCACAGACGCGCGGCTCCAGACTGGCGCCGTGATCCGCTATGAAATGCCGATACACGTCGGCGGGGTCCGAGAAGCCCGGCGCGCCGGGCTGGCCGCACTCGAACAGGCCATCCGTGCTGAGCACGACGCGGCTCGGCCCGCGCGGAAGCGCTCGCGTGCCGCTGCTGTAGCACGGCACGGCGAGATCGAACGTGTTGCGCTGGCCGATCCACTCGAAGAAGTTGCGCTGGTTCAGGGTGTACTGCCCAAACCGCGCCAGCTCGGGGTGCAGCAGGTAGAGCAGGCAATCGCCCACTGAGAACCACCACAGGAATTGCCCGCGGCGTACACAGATCAGGCATGAAGCCTCGCCCGACACCCGCCGGCACTGCTCGCGAAAGCCTTGCGAGCCGAACAGCGCCACAAAGAAGGACCGCAGCGCGTCGGGCATCTCGCGCAGCGACCCGGTGAGGATGGCGCCGATCCGCGACGCCTGACCAGCGACGGTCTCCACGATCAGCGTGGCGCTCTCGGCGGAGAAGTGCGCGTCCACGAGCAGCGCAAGCTCCCAGCCGCCGTCGGGCGCACACCAGACGAGCGCCGCATCCTCGTTCTTGTCGGCGCCAGCACTGGTTCGCCCGCCATAGCGCCCGATCACCACGCGGCTACAGGCGGTGACGTCTACAGTATCGAGGAACATCGCTTCGCCGCCGACCCAGCGAAACGCCTGGATGTCGCCAGAGGAATGCGCGCTCGCCATGCCCTGTCTCTCCCTGCCCAGCTCGAAAGAGGCCGCCCCGGTTGATTGTACGCCTGCGATCGAGGGGATGTCTGCCCCGGCGCGCGGCACGGTGTTGCCAGCGCAGGCAGCGAGGCCGCGACGCGAGGCGAGGGCAACCATCCGGAGCCAGCTCAGGTACGCCTGCGGGCGGGGCGGATGCCGGAGACGTCGGCGCGGACGGCCTGAACGCCGGGCAGCTGGCGCAGGTCTTCGACGACGTGGGCCATCTGGTCGGGGGAAGAGATGCGGCAGCGGACCTCGATGATCTCACCGCGCTTGCCTGGATGCATGCTGAGCGAATCTACGTTGAGGCCCGCCCGCGCGCAGATTTTGTTGACGTCGGAGAGGATCTGCCCGGCCTCGGCCATGGAGCCAACGCGCAGCCGCACGACGTGCGGACCGTGCTGCGGGAAGATCCAGCGCTCGACAGGGCGTAGCAGCGCCAGCACGATGAGGATGGACACGATGGCCGTAATCGCCGGTACCCACAGCCCCGCGCCACAGGCCATGCCGACCCCGGCTACCGCCCAGAGGGCCGCCGCGGTGGTCAGCCCACGCACGATGTCCTTGCGCAGCCAGATGACGCCGGCGCCCAGGAAGCCAATCCCCGAGACGATCTGCGCCATGATACGGGTGGGATCGAAGCTGACGTGGGTCAGGGAGAGCTGGTCGCGAAAGGCGTAGCCAGAGACCAGTGTGAAGAGCGCGGACCCCAGGCTCACGAGCGTCATCGTGCGCAGTCCCGCCGCGCGCTCGCGCCGCTCACGCTCCGCGCCGACTAGCAATCCAAAGAATCCTGCCACGGCCAGACGCAGGATGATGTCGCCGATTCCGATCATCGCCAACCGCCGCTCTTCGCGCGTCTCCGCGCAAACATCCCTTGGGTTTCCATTGTAGCAGGTTGGGCGTTGGGTGATGGGTGATGGGTGATTGGCGCTGGGGGCGACACGATTGACGCGCGGGCCCACTGCGCGACTATGCTCAGGCGAACGGTGGACTCCCTCGACGATGAGCCGACGACGAAGGGAGACGCGAGATGCCAGATGCCGGGACAGGACCCGCAGTCGTTGAGCACGCCAAACAGATCGCGGCGCGCTCCCGAACTGGTGCCATGCGCCTGTGGGCAGCGGCTCGTGACCGCCTCACCAGGCTGGCCGCCAGGCTGAGGCACGGCGTGCGCGCCGCGGCAGCGTGTGGCCGCGTGGGGCTGGCAATAATGCTGGTCGCGGCGGCGCTGCTGAGCCGCGCGCTGGTGCGGACAGGAGCCGGCTGGCGCGTGCAAAGGGGAGGGCGCGCGCTCGCGCGCCGGCTGGAGGCGCTCGCGCTGGCCGCGACGCGTCTCGCCATGGTGTGCCTGGCAGCATGCCGCGCCAGCGTGGAGCGAGCCATTCGCGCCGCGCATTGGGCCATGGGCACGGACGCGGACGCGGGAGAGGCGCTGGCATCGGCCAATCAGCTAGACGAGGATTTCGAGATCGTGAGCGTGGGGGGCACGGGCTGGGGCCGGCGTCTCTCGCGCGGGGCCAGGATAGGGCGCGCCGCCGCCATCGTGGGCACGGTCGGCATCGCCGTCATCTTGGCGGTGGGGGGTCCAGGCGCGGCGCTGTCTTTCGCGGGCAGCGGATGGGATCAGCTTGCCAACCGGATCAACCCGAAGCTGCCCATCAACGCGCTGCCGATCCACCTCAACGCGTCGAGCTGGGTGGCCGAGCGTCTGCCGGGCGACGCGTTTCGGGTGCGCGGCATCGAGCTGCGGCCGTCGCCCGCCGACCCGCGGGTGGCCTACGCCTGTTGGCCAGACCATCCCAACGGCGGAACAGGGCCGGCTCCGGTGAGCCTCTACGTCACCCATAATGGCGCGCGTTCCTGGGTGGCGCTGGACGCGCCCATCGCCAGCGCTACGCTCTGCCGGCTCGTTCCTGATGCCGCGGATGCGTGGCGAGTGGTGCTGCTCACGTATGCCAGCGACCTCGGAACCTGCGCGCCGCCGAACGTGTTCGCCAGCGACGACTTCGGCGTGAGCTGGGCGCGCGTGGGACTCCCGGCGACGTTGCGGCCAGCATGTGACCTGGCGTTCTTCTCGTTGCGCGGCCGGCTCTTCGCATGGTCTGGGAGCGCGCAGAACACCCTGGCGGAGGGACCGACGGCGCAGCTGCTCACGAGTGTGGACGCGGGCGCCAACTGGAGCCAGGCGTTCCCCAATCTGCCCGCGGGCGTGGTCGTGACGCTGGTAGCCGCTCACGGCGATGGGTCCGTACTCGCGCTGCTCAGTCCGGCCGCCGATCGCGCCTCGCCCGCCGGACCCGCGACGCGCACGCTGTGGTGCGCCGAACCAGGGATGGGGCAATGGATCCCGATTGGGCAGATTCCGCCGGGCACGACGCGGGTGGTGGCGAGCGACGATCCAGACCGCCCGGCGGGGTGCCAGTGGAGCACGCTCTACGCTCTGGGCTTTTCCGGCGGGGATGAAGGCGCGCTAGGCGTGGTGGGCCAGGTTGCGGTCGCTACGAAGGGCAACGGGTGGCGGAGCATACCGCCGCTGGCAGATGTGGGTGGCGCTTCCGGGATACCACTGGGTGATGACGGGCGGGTGCTGGCGGTGGGTTCTGGAGGCACGCTGCTCATAGACGTGCCGTACTTCGGCAGCGGCTCGTTGGGCATCGGGTCTCCAGAGCACGTGATCTGGGGCTGGGATCCTGTGTCAGGACGCTGGCTGCGCGACTACCATGTCGAGCCGGGCAACGCCACGATCGAGGGGTACGCGTGGGACCACAGCCAGGGCAGCGGGTCGCCGCGTCTCGTGGTCTGGCTCTATAGCCTCAACTGGGGGCTGCCCGCTTTCACTGGTATCTTCCAGTCCACTTTCGCGCCCGCGCCGGTGGCCCCGGCGGGCCTGCCTGGGGCGCTGGCGCCGACGGGCGGGAGCGCATGAAGGCGAGTGTGGGCACATTGGCGCTCGCCGATGCAGTATGATAGGTGCGTGGGACACTGGCTGCCCACCAGTCACCGGTAACAGGACGAGCATGACCACCACCATCGAGCCGGCGGATCTCGGCGACCGCGCTATCCACCTGCGCAGCCTCAAATACGATGGGTCGCTCAATTATGTGTGGCCAGCGCGCGTTCTGTGGCAAGACGACACGGGCTTCATCTGGCATACGCCCGCGGGGACGCCCTTCACGCGGCCGGAGAAAGTCGTCGCGGTTCCGTGGGACTGGGTGGGCCGGGTGTGGTACGGCCGCTGGTACATGGTGGACGCGTCGCTCATGCCGGTGGGCGTCTCGGGCGCGCCTGGAGTGCTGGACCACTACTATTGCAACATTGGCTCGCCAGGACAATGGGAAGACGGCGAGTACCGCTACGTGGACCTGGACCTCGACGTGATGGTGTATCCGGACGGGCGCCATGCGCTGCTGGATGAGGACGAGTTCGCGCTGCACCAGGTGCGCTTCGGCTATCCAGAGAGCGCGATCATGGGCGCGCGGCGAGCGGCGCAGGATGTGCTGGCGCTGGCGCAGGCAGGGGCGGC
>CAYQFU010000124.1:0-17086 GCA_964416775.1 uncultured Ktedonobacterales bacterium | reverse complement strand
CCGACGACACCACCGCATCCTTCGTCATCTCACTCATCACCAATGCCTCGCTTTCACACCCGAAGGTGAACCTACGTCGCGCAGATCATCTCCGTGCACTACCTCGCCCGTCCTCGGGATTATATCCCTGGGCACCAGGCCGGTCAAGAAAGCCAGCAAGTGCTCATCAGCACAGGGGCGGGAGCACTGCCCGTCAAGCTGGGGTCTCCTGAGGCAGCTCCAGCTTGGGGAACAAGACGCCGCCGGGCTGAACCGTAGTGCCGGCGGGATAGCGGCCCCAACTCGCGACCTGCTGCCACTCGCCGTCCAGCTCGAGCTCGACGCCGAGCTGCCGGGCGATGCCAGCGGCCGTCGCCGGGATGAAGGGCGCGCAATAGTGCGCCACCAACCGCAATGTCTCCGTCAGGTTGTAGAGCACAGTGGCCAGGCGCGCCTCGGCCGCGGCTCCCTCGTCACCACCGGCTTTGCGCCGCTTGGCAAGCGTCCAGGGCTCAGACTCGGCAACATACTTGTTGGCAGCGCCGATCAACTCCCAGACCGCCGCCAGCGCCTCGTGAGGCGCGAAGCGCTCCATGGCGGCGTCCACCCGTTCACGCAGGCCCGCCGCGATGCCAATCAGCTGGGTATCGAGCGCTTCTTGCCCGTTGGGAGCGGGAACTACACCCTGGTAATAGCGCCCGATCATGCTCACCACCCGATTGAGCAGGTTCCCGAGCTGGTCCGCCAGGTCGGTGTTGTGGGCACGCACGAATCGCTCCAGGGTGAAGTCGCCGTCTTCGGTCGCGGGTATCTCACGCAGGAGGTAATATCGCACCGCGTCTGTTCCATATTGATGCACCAGCTCGACCGGATCGATGACGTTGCCAAGCGACTTGCTGATCTTGCCGCCCGCGACGGTCACGTATCCGTGGACAAAGATGGTGGTCGGCAGCGGCACCTGGGCTGAGAGCAGCATCGCCGGCCAGTACACCGCATGGAAGCGGATGATGCCTTTGCCGATGACGTGCACGCGATGCGGATTGTGCAGCCAGTATCGCTGATACAGCTCGGAGTCGTCGGCATACCCCAACGCCGTAATGTAATTGCCCAGCGCGTCGAACCAGACGTACATCACCTGGCCAGGGTCGCCCGGCACCTCCACGCCCCAGCCGTGGGCACGCGCCCGCGACCGGGAAATGCTGAAATCGGCCAGACCCATGCGGATGAAACTGACGACCTCGTTCTTGCGGGTCTGGGGCACGATGCGTATGCGATCAGTCTCGATGAGCTCCAACAGCTGGTCCGCGTAGCGCGACAGCCGGAAGAAGTAATTCTCCTCCTCCACGACGTCCGGTTTGGTGAAATGCTCGGGACAGAGGCCGTCGATCAGCTCACTCTCGGCATAGAACTGTTCGCAGCCAACGCAGTACAACCCGCGATAGGCACGCTTGTAGATGTCGCCCGCCCGATCGCAGGCCTCCCAGAGCTTGCGCACGCCGGCGATGTGGCGGAGATCAGTGCTGGTGCGGATGAAGTCATCGAACGAAAGATCGAGCGGCTCGCGCAATCCCGAGAACTGCGCCGCATTGCGGTCTACCAGTTGCTGCGTGGGGATGCCCTCACGCTCTGCCGCCTGGACATTCTTCAGGCTGTTCTCGTCCGAGCCCGTAAGAAAGCGGACATCATTGCCGATAAGGCGATGGTAACGGGCGAGCGCGTCGGTGAGGACGATCTCAAGCGCGAAGCCGATATGGGGCCGCGCGTTCACATAGGGAATCGCCGTGGTAATGTACCATGGCGGACGCGCGCCCTGATTGGTCGAAGTGGTCACGGTGGTGCCTCCTCTTAAGCTCACTAAGGCAGCATGCAAAGGGCCGCCCACATCGGGCGGCCCTCAAAACGCTCGGTCGGTACAATCAGGCAGCAGGCAGCCCTGGCATCCTCACGCGCGGTCGACCGCGCATGGGCATGGCCATGTGCTGGTTCACCAGGACGGGGCGGCGCGCCCAAGAACCTGTGGGACTAGGCACGTCAGACCCGCAACGTCCAGCGGAATGTAAACAGTTAGAACGAGCTGCACCTGCCACTCAGTACTCCCCAATCAGGCCAGCGACAACGCGACACGGTTGATGTCGTGTTCAGTATATCACACACGGCGCTGCGCGTTGGCCCGACGCGACTCATGTGCTCACGGGAAGCAGGTCACGGTAACAAAGACGAATCAGCCCGGGTGGCGTGTGGGCACCATCCGGGCTGAGGGATCGCGGGCACGGCTACTTCATCGTGTCCTCCAGAGCAAAGCCGACTTCGAGCGTGACCTGGTACTCGACTCCGCTCGCGGTGATCTTCCCTCTCTGCTCCGTCACCTCGAACCACTGAACGTTACGCAAGGTCTTCTGAGCCCGCACGATGGCCCCCCTGACGGCCTCGTCGAAGCCGGTGGCCGACGTTCCTACCAATGTCGTTTTCTTGTACACAGTGCCTTCGTCCGCCATCGAGGTGATCCTTTCTTACCATCTGACCGGATGTGCCGTCACAGTCGCCCACTCGCGGGCGGCCTGGAAGGGCCGCGGTCAGCGTGCCGCAGAAATAGGACCAGGCACGTGGGACACGGGATGCCCTACGGAGACAGGAGCGATGGTGAGGCGACACAGACGGACACAGCAAGTCGGCAAGGGGCCATCACCCCGCCCACATAAGGACGTGATGTCGTCGTTCGCTAGTGTGTGGCGTCCGGCGCATCGGCTTCGCCCGCAACAATGTGGACCCGGTCGGCCACAATGTCCACCTGCCTGGTGGACTCCATGGAGAGACGGATGATGGGCGCCAGGTGCTCGAGCATGCTCAAGAGATCGGGGAGATCGTCCACGAGAATCGTGTCAGAGTCGGTCGGCGTGTTCAACGTGACGAGAAACTGGAACGAGAGCTGAGGGGCAACCCGTTGGTTGCGAAACACCTCTACCCAGAAGCCGGAGCCACGGTTGCCCAGGTGGTACTGCGGTGTGCAGTGTAGCGTCTTCACGAGACGCTCTGAATGGTCCTGGTCTTCGCGCCAGGGAATCTCGAAGTGCTGCAGCCGCTCGTGGGTGAGCTGCCAATAGCTGAGCTTGCCTTCTTTGGTCTGGCTGGGAGGCTCGGGCCGGGAGACGGAGTTCTCTGGCGCAGTTTGCTTGTCCATGTCGCGTGACTTTCGGTGATACAGCATTGACCCGGGCCCTCGCTCCCCCTGTGGTGACGTGGATAGGGCGGTCATGGGCCCAGCCAGATGGCTGCAAGCGTCGCCATCCGTACCTGTCGGCGGTGCTCACCCACCTCACTGTATCGACGCATTGCGTTACTATGCAATTCTCGCGCCGACAGCGGTGCCAACGGGTTGCCAACGCCCAACGTGCGGCGAAGCGCGCCCCGCCCCAGTAGCGTGCATGTCAATACATTGCGGCCGGCGCGTCCAGGGCGCGGCGGCCTGTGGTTCCCCCGAGCATCGGGGGGACAGCAGGCGCACGCTGCTCACCTGAATCGTACGGGCGTCCACCGGACACCCGACTCGCCCGAGCCGTAGCGGCGTCCGGCGGACGCCCGACTCGCCTCAACCGTAGGGGCGTCCGGTGGACGCCCGGCGTGGCCAGCCCCCCCTAGTGGGTGGAACCGCCCTCCGTCGCACACCTCCCCGAGCACAGGCGGCAGCCGTTACAGCCGGAGAGTATTTGCGTGCGCAGGTCGCGGCTGGGTCGAGTGGCTGGGCGGCTAGCTGCTGGCGAATCTGCGCACGACGTAGGACGCCAACGCGTTGACAGAGTCGAAGTTCTCTGGCAGCAGGTCCCGCGGATCTACGGTCAGCCCCCACGATTCCTCGACGAACAGTGCCAACTCAAGCACGCCGGTGTCGTCCACGATGCCTTGCTCGACCAGCGAAGCCGCGTCATCCAGATCGGTCGGCCCGCCGTCGAACAGGAAGTTCACCTCAATGTACTCATGAATCTGCCGTCGAATGCCGGTGAAATCGGTTGCTGGAGCAGCGCCGGTCGTCATGCTCGTCATCTGGTCGCTCATACCGTCCCCCTGATGTGTCCATGCCTGATGGCAGAACGCTGTGCCTGGTGGCGCGTGGCAGATGTCCCGATATGGTATTAACGCACCAGCGGACCCAGGGGAGCGCCAGCGTGGTACTTGGCGGTCACTTTGGGATGGGCGGCGGGATCGCCGTCGTCGCGGCGACCGGTCCAATGGTGTCCTCGTGGAGTGGTCCATTTCTATGTCGAACGTCCGGTTCCACCAAGTATCGGGGCTCAGCAAGCCCCTGCGGCCCGCCTGCGCCGCAGGGGCGTCCGGTGGACACCCGCGCGGCCAACCCCCACAGTGGGTGGAATCCGAACGTCCAACCGCGTTGCCTCCGGTCATCCTCAGGAGTATACTGGAATCCAGTGCCGTTCAGCAGGAGGACCACAACCGATGGCCACGCGCAAGAAGGGAAAGGCGGGAAGCGCTCACAAGCGTCCCGCAAGCGTTGCACATAACGTCACGCCGAGCACGACGCCGCGCGCGACGAACACCGACACTCGAGGCTCTGTGGCCGACCGCACCACGGTGGCCGCTCCCGCTCCGCCTTCGACTCAGGCTCAGCGGGCCGGCGCTAAGCCGGCCGCCGGGACCAGCAGCACGGTGGTGCGGCGGGCGAACGTGAACAGTCCGCAATACCGCAACCGCATGGGCCGGCTAGCGCGCAGACGCCGGCAGCGCACGGTGATCATGGGCAGTCTGGCGGCGGTTGTGGTGGTGGGTGCGCTCGCGTGGCTGATCCTCAGTCACCGGACGACGTCGCCGACTTCGTCCCACGCCGCCAGCCCAACGGCTCAGGCCTGCACGACCAACGAGAGGACGGGCCTGAATGGCACGCCGGCCGCGGCTGGCGGTCCTCCCGCGGTGAGTGGCAAGCTCGTCACACTCGCCCAGTGCCTGCAATACATTGACGTCAAGCCGGGGACAGGAGCGGCCGTTAAAGCCGGCGATACGGTGACCGTCAACTACACCGGCTGGCTTACCGACGGCACGAAGTTCGACAGTTCGTTGAATTCTGGCCGCACGCCGTTCCAGGTACAGAACGTGGGTCAGGCGCAACTCATCCAGGGATGGAACATCGGGCTGGTGGGGATGAAAGTCGGGGGCGAGCGCCGGCTGATCATTCCGCCCGCGCTGGGGTATGGAGCCCAGGGTTCTCCACCGACGATTCCAGCCAACGCGACACTGATCTTCGACATCACGGTCGTCAGCATCCCGTAACGACCTGGCTAAATGAACGCGGTAGAGGCGCCCCTGGCTGCATCAGCCAGGGGCGTTGCTCGTGTAGCGGGACGCTAGGGAATCGTCTTGCTCGCAAGCGCTTTGCCACCGCTCGCGGTTTGGGCACGCTTGCATATCGCATAGCCCGCGCGCTATACTGCCGAGCCAGCACTCGACCATATGCTCTCCATCGTACGTCCCGAGTAGAGGAGGGACCATGCAGCCGATTCGCCCGGTGGCTCCTATGCCGCCCTACGACCCGGGTCCTATGCCACCGCGCACCACCGCATTCGCGCTCGTCGGCATCGGCGCCGTCGCTCTGGGCCTGGGGCTGATCGAAGTCCTCCCGCTGCTGTTGTTGGCGCGCTTCCTCGCGTTCGCGGGCATCGCCTGCGGCATCGGGGCTGTGGTGCTTGGGGCACTAGCTCTGGGTCGCATCGCCAGCCAGCCCAAGCGCTATGAAGGGCGGCCGATGGCGCTCGCCGCCATAATCCTAGGCACGCTGGAGGCGGTGGGCTACGCAGTGTTCTACGTGATGGGGACGCAGCTCCACATCGGGCTGTAGCGTCTTGGGCCAACAACGAGCGGCGGGCGGTTCAAACCGCCCGTGGATGGCGTGTGGCCACAAACGGGCCGGCGGGTCAAACCGCGCCTGGATGGCGTGCCGCCGCGAAGTCCGCCCGGAGGCGGACTGGGACGGCAGACGAACGCAGTCGAATCGTGGCGATCAGGTCGCCCGAACGCGAACGGTAGTGCGCCTGCGGCTGACCGCGACGGCAGCCAGCCGCAGGTGAACGCTGTCGACGAATACGCTCTCAGTCGAATGGTCGCGCGCCTCGGCGCACTGAGCACAGATCGTAGCAGCGCAGCGCCTACTGCGCGATGGCGCGCAAGGCCGACACCGTCCGGTCCACTTCCTCGGCAGTGTTGTAATGCGCGAGCCCGAGTCGCAGCGCGCCGCCAGTCGGCTCCAGCCCGAGGCGTTCCATCAGATTGACGGCGTAGTAGTTGCCATCCCAGGCAAATATGCCTTGCTTGCCTAGCGCCTCCGCCAGCTCGCGTGGCGAGTGACCCGCGATGGTGAGCGCCACAGTCGGGACGCGTCGCGACAACGTTGAAGGATCAGTCAGCCCATAGATCTGGACACCCGGAATCGCCGCCAGGCCAGCGAGGAGCCGCGCGATGAGGTCACGCTCATACTCCTGGATCGCGGTGAAGGCGGCGTGCAGCTCGAGCCGGACACCCGTCATGCCAGCAAACGTAGCGGAATAGCGGTCCACATAGTCTCGGCCGAGGGCAGCCAGATATCCAAGTGTCCCGACGAGACCAGCCAGACATTCGTGATTCTGTGTGCCAGTTTCGAATTTGTGCGGCGGCGTCTCCTCGGCGGGACGGACCTTGTACGCCGGAAGAGACTCCAGCAACGGGAGACGCCCGTATACAATGCCCAGGTGCGGACCGAAGAACTTATACGCGCTGCACGCCAGAAAGTCGCAGCCAAGCGACTGCACGTCAATGGGGCCATGCGGCGCGTACTGTACGGCATCGATGTACGAGAGGGCACCAACGTCCCGCGCCCAGCCGATGATGGTCTTCACGTCGTTGATCGTGCCGACGGCGTTGCTGGCGTACCCAACGGCGACCAGCTTGGTTCTGGCGGTGATCTTGGAGCGCAGGTCGGCCATATCCAGCGTACACGTCGCGGTATCCACATCCGCCATCCGCACCACCACGCCGCGCTCCTCTTGCAGAGCGAGCCAGGGGGCGACGTTGGCGTCATGGTCCAGCGCGGTGACGACGATCTCGTCGCCAGGCGCGAGCGTTCGGCCAATGGCGCGACTGATGGCGAAGGTGAGGGTGGTCATGTTCGGCCCGAACACGATCTCACGCGGATCGGCCGCGTTCAGCAGGGCGGCCATGCCCGCGTGTGCCTCCTCCAGCATCGCGTCAGTGCGCTCGCTGGTGACGAACGCGCCGTGCGTGTTGGCGTTGGAGTGGCTGAGATAGTCTGTGATGGCGGCGATACATTCCTGGGGAACTTGCGTGCCGCCAGGGTTGTCCAGGTAAACGGCGGGGCGTCCACTTACCTCCTGCGCCAGCGCGGGGAAGTGCGTGCGGGACGCGGAGAGGTCAGGGCTCGCGTCCCACGCCGCACCCGCGGCGCCAGATGGGTTGGCAGCGGAGAAGCGTGTATCAGTCATGTGGGGGACCTCGCGGGTACTGCGGAATGGCGCGCCTGGACCGGCGGCGATGGCGACGGCGTCCAGGCTACGTCGAACGACGACATGCGCCGGGTGTGGCGCGAGAACCAGCGCATTATCGCACGTCGCAGCATACGCCCGCCGTGCGGGCCCGCGGCAGCGCTCGCCTCTCACGCGTGGCGACCGCGGAGTGGAAGGCGGGACCCTCACCTGGAGGTCCCGCCTCGTCGGAAGCGACGTCGTCAGGCCACACATGCTCTCCACACACTCAGCCGGGCACGATCCGGCGCGTGGGGCCGTGTGTGCGGCTGACTTATTGGCTGACGGTCGCGGTAGCCGTGGCGCCACTGGTGCCAGCCTGCCCACCGATCAGGTCCTTGAGCCAACCCGCAATTTGGTGCAGGTCCTTGGCGGCGGCTGTGATGTCGCCGTGGGCTGCGCGGATGTCGTTGTGGTAGTCGGTGGAGTCTGTTTTGTAGGTGTCGAGCGAGTTGTCGAATGCGCTGGGCGTGAGCGTCGCGATGAGGCCCTGCGCGCCATCCAGCTGCCCTTCGGCGGCCGTTAGTTGATTCTTGAAGTCGGCATAGGCGTCGTTGATCTTCTCCTTCTCGCCGCCCTTGTCGCCCAGGGCGGATGCTGCCTGGATAGCCGCATCAATCTTGGGCTGGACGCCGCGCAGCCTGGCATCGACGTTCAGCAGGATGTCCAGCCAGATTTCGTGATAGTCGCGCGGCAGGACGACCGCATAGATGCGGTAGGTGGTGAAAATGGAGAGGACATCCTTGCGCGCGGCGCTGATCTGGGTCTCCGCGTTGAGGGTGGTCTTGAGGCGCTGCAGTCCGCTATAGTTCGCGCTCGAGGTGTTGCAGTCATTCTCGATAGTGCCTGCCTGAGCGCTGGTGAGGTGTCCGGCCGTCTGCTGCGCCTGAACCTTGGAACACAGTGTCGTGAGCGCCGTAAGGCGATTGCTTATGGCCGTGTCGCCGAAGGTTATGACGCACTGCACGTTCGGGCACGCGGCCTTGGGCGCGGCGAATGTGGCGGAGGGAACCACCATAGAGGCTGCCAGCACCAGGCCGAATCCGATGCCGATGAGTCGCCGGGCGAGACTGCGCGGCGCCTGGCGCACGCGATCGATAGTCCGCATTGCTCGTTATCTCCTGCTGTTTCGTTCAGCTCATCGCCTGCGTGCCACGCTCACCAAGCGTGGCGCCGGCAAGGCGCGTTGTCCGTCCACATCGCTCCCATGGACTTCGGTGCTCCCAAATTCGGGCCCTATGCGGCGATTACGGCACGGTCTGCGTATCTTGCGCCGAGAAGTTCTGGTTGGCATCGTTTGACGCCGAATCCAGGGAGTTCACAGCGTTCTGCACCTGTTGATCGGTACTCTGGATCGATTGCAGGTTCGCATTCTGCGATGTCGCGGGCTGTGCTTGCTGCTGGGTGGCCTGCTGGCCCGTGTTGGATCCCATGATGGTACCGTCGGAGCGATGGCCGCGCGCGCCGCACGCCGAAAGCGCCAGAACCGCCACGAGGGCGACGACGGCGAGGAGCCATGCCGCGCGGGACCCGATCGTCGTTCGCATTGAGCTTGCCTCCCTATAGTGCTGTCGAAGATGCGGCAAACGGAAACTGTTGCCGCTGACGAGCTCAGCGTAGTGCGCTCACCTGAGCGCTCACTGAGGAGCAGATTAGAAGTTGCTCAGTCTCGAACCGGGCGTTTGGTGCGGTTTCGGCATCGTTCTTGCTTTAAAGACGGGGGGTGTTTTGGTTAAGCGAGCTTTACAGCGACCCGCGCGAGTGGTACTATGGAGACTCGCCGGTTGCCGTTTGAGCGACTTCCCCACTCCCATCCCCACGTCCCGCATCCCTCCATGTCGTGCCAGCGAATGGTCCCGTGCCAGCTCGCGGTGGGCCGTATTCGTCCGTGGACGGACCCATGGGCTGGCCGGAGGATGTCGGACGGTTGGATCGTCGAGCGCGGACGCAACAAACGAGGTATTTTGGCCGGCACGGTCGTATTGCGGGTGGTGTGTGGAGGCAGGCACGGGTGAACGCCAAACAGCTCTGGCAGGCGGCGCTCGAACGCGTGCGCGCGAACGTCAGTCCAGCGTCCTACACCACCTGGTTCAAGGCCACGGAGGGCGTTGAACTGCGCACGGACGAGCTCGTGGTGCAGGTGCCCAACAGTTTCGCCGCCGAGCACCTGCGCCAGCGTTTCAGCGATGTCGCTGCCCTTGCCGCGGCTGAGGCACTTGGTCATGCGGTGGGAGTCGCGTTCGTCGTGCGCGCACCCCGGCGGACGGATGCGACCGCCGATGACGCGGGCGACCGCGCTGGCGAGAGCGCGCCACCTGCGCACTCCTCCGTGCTGGCACCGGCGCACAGCAGCGCACCGATGTCCAGTGCGGGTCGTGGAAGAGCGCCAACGGCCGTCGGCGCTCGCTCGGCGCGGCATGAGCGCAGAGCCGTGCTGGATGCCCCGCACATGCCAGGCACGCGCTCGCCGATGAGCGCGACCGCGCTAACGCCCATGCAGCCACCGCTGCTGCCATCCGCGGACAACTGGCGAGCCTCCCAGGGGCGGTCCATCGGCCAGGTCTCGGCGCGGAACGCGCGGGATGTCGCCAGTACGCACAATACGACAGCCGTTGACGCGACGAAGCATTGGCGTGATCCGTCGCAGGTGGACGCTGGCGGCCGGCTCATGTTCGACACGTTCGTCGTTGGCACGGCCAACCGGCTGGCGTACGCAGCCGCGCAACAGATCACCACGACTCCGGGCGAAGCCTACAATCCGCTCTTCATCTATGGTGGGACGGGGCTGGGCAAAACACATCTCTTGCTGGCGATTGGCCACCAGGCGCGACATCACGGATTGCGTGTGTGCTATGTGCCCGCCGAGCGCTTTGCCAATGACATCATCGAGGCCATAAGACACCACACGACCGATGATTTTCGCGCGCGGTATCGACACGTGGACGTGCTGCTGGTAGACGACGTTCAGTTCATCGCCGGCAAGGAGTCCACGGAGGAGGAATTCTTTCACACGTTCAATACGCTGCACGACGCCAATCGGCAGATCGTGCTCAGCAGCGATCGCACGCCGAAGGCCATGCACCACCTCCACGACCGCCTGCGATCACGTTTCGAGTGGGGACTCATCGCGGACATCCAGCCTCCGGACAGCGAGCATCGGCTGAATATTCTGCGCGCCAAGGCGGCGGCGCTGGGAGTCGCGCTCGGCGAGAACGTGCTGGCTGCCATCGCGCGACCGGAATGCGCCAGCGTGCGTGAGCTGGAAGGCGCGCTCAATCGAGTCCTCGCGTATGCTGCCATGCTCGGCAAGCCAGCGGACGAAGACATCGTAGCCCGCGCGCTGGGCCCATTGCGTGCGGCTGAGCCGCGGGAGATGACCCCCGAGCATATTTTGCGAGTGGTCGCGCGCCATTACACCGTGAGCGTGGAGGCGCTGCGGGGCAAGGCCCGCGACCACACCGTCGCCTGGCCGCGCCAGGTGGCGATGTATTTGTTGCGCGAGGAGACGCCCGCGTCGCTCTGTCAGATCGGCCAACACCTTGGCGGGCGCGATCATACCACGGTAATGCACGGCTGCGCCCACGTTGGCCGCGAGCTGGCAGCCAAGGGGAACATTCGGCACGAGGTCGATGCCCTGCGCGCCGAGCTGCGACACTGAGCGCGCCAGCGTGCGTTCACTCTGGCCAAGTTCGTGGTGTACGTCAGCATGTTGCGCTCGAACGGGCCGAGGGCGCGCGAGGCGGTGCGTGTACCAGTCGCGCGACAAAGATCGCGCGGCTCATCCGCACAGGCGAGACGAGGGGATCGGGCGAGCGAGACCGCGAGCGGAGCGGTAGGCAGCTAACCGCGCGACAAATATCGCTCGGGCAATCCGCCAGGGCGGGCGGGGTGGTGAGCCGAGACGACGGGTTGGCACAACATCTGGCACGCACCTGCACAGGTGAGAAATGCCCGAGGCGACAGCTCCGTCCGCGTAGAACGTATCTGTCACCTCGGGTTGTGGGGTCACGGTACCTGAGCTGAGGCCGGAGTACTACGCCGTGGTTCTCTGAGCGAGAGGGATGATCTCCCGCTCATCGAGCGATGGCACGGGCGACGTGACGTCCGGAAGCGCCATCACCAGGGCGAAGTCGTCGTCGGCCGCGATACGGTTGTGGCGGACGACGCCACACTGTAGGCAGCGATGCTCCAGCCCATATTCGCCTCCGGATCGGGTGTAGGCGCCAATGGGCGCCATGGTGGCGCCACAGGTGCTCCCGCGGTCGCCCGGCAAGCGGTCGTCCACGTGGCGCGAGTGGAGGCAGACGGGACAATGGTTGCGGTGGCGGCCGCCGCTTGGTACGGGCCCGACCATGGCGCGGCAGTGCCGGCAGCGGAACTCCTCCTGTCTGCCTGGGCGCTGCCGACGCATAACAGGACGCTCGCGGGGACGGCGCTCTTCTACCGCATCGCGGAGGCGCGCCCGTCGGCGGGCATCCGCCGACTCGCGACGCGTCCGGTTCAGTTTCCGTGCGCGCGGGCCATCGTCGTCAAATGGGTCGTCGTCAGCGTGAACCTTATAGTTGGCGTGCGGTGAGTCGTC
The DNA here is from genome assembly GCA_964416775.1 of uncultured Ktedonobacterales bacterium. Lineage (GTDB taxonomy): Bacteria > Chloroflexota > Ktedonobacteria > Ktedonobacterales > JADMIN01 > CAYQFU01. The sequence continues at coordinate 5,008 of CAYQFU010000124.1, read as the reverse complement.
GCCGCGCTCTGCATCGCCGACGTCGCAGAGAGAATCGTGAGCCAAGGGTGCTCCTCGGTGTCTTTCTGTCAGACCGAGCCGGCGGCGCCACGGCGCTCTGTTGCCAGCTCAGCGGAACATCACAGGTCGTCACCAGGCTCACAAGCGCACGCATCAACATCTCGTCCTTTCCAGACATGGAACGCAAAAAGGCCACAGGAAGCCCTGTTCCTGTGGCCCTGAGCGACAGTCGCCGATCATGCCCGCGCACGTGGTCGCCCGCTGGCGACCGACCGAACCGAGGGCGTGGATGGCATGCAAAAAGCCACAGGCAGACACCTGCCCGTGGCTCGGGTAGTCAACGCGATGTGGTTAGCGGCAGGGTAGCGAGCGATCGATTACAAGAGACCGCTCTACGCCACGGCCGCGGAAGTCAGCGAGGGAAGCGAGCGCGCCACAGGCAGCAAATCAGGACGCGATCGAGCGCGGTCGTCAACATTAAATGCCTACCTGCTTCTAGCGACTCGAGTCTTGCATCGTATACACTCGGAGCGATCAATCGGGGGTATCGCTCCGCCACGGCTATTCTACCGGCCTCTCATGCCCTGCGTCAAGGATGTGCATTCAGCGTCAGAGGGGAAGCGTGTGGAGAAACGCGGCGTAGAAGAACACGACCATCACGGCGAAGAGCAGGCTATCTATGCGGTCGAGCACGCCACCGTGGCCCGGCATGATCGTGCCACTGTCCTTCACGCCGGCCGCGCGCTTCACCATGGACTCGGCCAGATCTCCCACAGTGGCGGCGATGCTCACGAGCGCGCCGATGGCCAACGCGTGATACCAGGGGACGCCAATGGGCCGGGTGAAGAGCCAGGCCGCTAGCAGCGCGAAGAGGAGTCCCCCCGCCGCGCCTTCCCAACTCTTCTTAGGACTGATATGGGGTGCGAGCTTTGTGCGCCCCCAAAAGTGGCCGGCGAAGAAGGCGAAGGTATCGAACGACCACACAGTAAAAAACAGCGTGAGCATCCACCAAAAACCGTTGGAGTGATAGCCGTAGGTGCTTCCACGCACCAACACGAACATTGCCATCGGCCAACCGAGGTAGAACCCTGCGCCGAGTGTCAACGCCCAGTCAATGAGCGCGCCGTCAAGAGTGTCGCGCCGTGCTAGCATGAGCCAGAGGAAGGGAGCGACCACAAGCGCGCTGATGCCCAGCACCACCAGTGGGATGCGATAAGCAGGCAGCATCGCCGCGACCAGCAGATCCAAGCCGAAGAGACCGCTGAGGGCCAGAATGGGGCTCCAGCCCCGATGCTCCAGCACCGTGTTCAGCTCCCAGAGACAGAGAGCCAATGTCGCCAGCGCGCCGACGAATGCCACCCAACCGCCGAACCAGACCAACATGATGACAATGGGAATCAGGATGGCTGCTGTTCGCAACCGCTGTCCAACGCCCCCCAGCCACTCACCCGCGCCGCGGCTACCCGTCGCCGCCGTCTCGGCTGGGTGCGCGGCCGGGTCCGGCGATCGCTCGGCGTGCGAAGCGTCCGCGAGCGCGTCGTTGCCACTATTGGCAGGTATGGACTGCGAGGGTACGTTCGCTCCGTTCGAGCTGGCACCCGCTGCGATAGGTCTATGGGGCGAAGAGTCCTTGCGTGCGGACTTTCTCCCGCTGCGTCTCGCCCCTTGCACGTCCGACCGCCGATCTACCGCGCCGGCTCGACGAGCACCGGCGACGGCGTGCGCGAGCCACTCTGCGCCGGCTCGGAGGGGGTGGGCGCAGGGGTCACCACGGTGTCGTCGAGCTTGCCGAAGCGCCGCTTGCGCTGGCTATACGCGTCCAATGCCTTCAGAAAATCCTCGCGGCCGAAGTCCGGCCAGAGCACGGGCGTAGAATAATACTCGGCGTAGGCGGCCTGCCAGATCAAATAGTTGCTCAAGCGCATCTCGCCCGCGGTGCGAATCACCAGATCGGGGTCGGGCAATCCACTGGTGTACAGGTGGTGCCCAATCATCTCCTCCGTGATCTGGTCGGCAGGGGTCCCGCTCGCCACGATCTTGCGCACGGCATCCACGATCTCTGCGCGCCCGCCATAATTGAAGCAGACATTGAGGCACAGCTCGCGGTTCTGACTCGTCACATCCATCGCGTCTTGAACCGCACGCTGGATGTCGGGCGCCAGGTCCTCCACGCGGCCGATATGGCGTAGGCGCACCCCTTCGCGGCGCAATCGATCGAGGTCACTCTTGATCGTGTCCCAGAACAGGCGCATGAGACCGTCCACTTCGTCGCGCGGACGGCCCCAGTTCTCGGTGGAAAAGGCGTAGACACTGAGCATGGGGATGTGCTCGTCGTGGCAGAGCTCGACGACGCGACGCAATGCGTCCACGCCGGCGCGATGCCCCATCAAGCGCGGCATGTGGCGGCTGGTGGCCCAACGACCATTGCCGTCCATGATGATGGCAATGTGCTGTGGAATGGCGCGCCCCTGCGACACATGGAGCCGCGCGACCTCAGCCCGTCTCTCGGCCTCTTGCTGCTGGCGGCCGCCGTCAATTGCCGCCCCCACCGCCGTCCAGAGCTGCTTGATGCGCCCCCTCGCTCCGCCCGTCCCGATCATTGCTGCCCCGAATCCTCTCTACCACCCCGTGAGTCAGGACCGCGTGCCTCCCGCGCGGCGACGCCTCACCTCAGACCGCCAGAATCTCGGCTTCCTTGGCATGGCCTGCCTTGTCCATCTCGTCGATATAGCGATCGGTCAGCTTTTGCAGCCGCTCCGTTCCGCGCTTGAGCTCGTCGGCGGAGATGTCCTTGTTCTTCTCTTGCTCACGGAGGTGATCATGACCATCGCGGCGGATATTGCGCACCGCCACTTTGGCATCGTCGACTTTCTTGTGGACCACTTTCACGAGCTCCTTGCGGCGCTCTTCGGTCAGTGGTGGAATCACCAGCCGGATCACCTGGCCGTCGTTCATGGGGTTCAGCCCGAGATCGCTCTTCTGGATCGCCTTCTCGATATCCCCCATCGCCTTGCGATCCCACGGCTGAATCGTGAGCGTGCGGGCATCCGTCGCATGGATGTTCGCGATATTCTGCAAAGGCGTCGCCGTACCATAGTAATCGACCGAGAGACGCTCCACCAGTGTGGGACTGGCGCGCCCCGTCCGCACGGTCTGCAGCTCACGCTGCAGCGCCTCCACAGCCTTGGCCATCCGGTGTTCCACGTCACCGAACACATCGTTTGCCATCATTCACGTTCCTTCCCAGCCGCAGCGCTGCGGTCGGACGAGAGAGATGCTACGTGTGTCAATCCCAGCGTACATCATCCTCTGGGACCATGTCGCGCACACGAGTGCCACGCAACTCGCCACGCGCAATCGCCGCCACCGCACCTGTATCCGCAAGATTGAAAACGACGATTGGCAGGTGATTGTCCTTGCACAGAGCGAGCGCCGTACTGTCCATCACGCGCAGCCCCATGTTCAGCGCGCGCATATAACTGATCTCGGCGAATTTGCGTGCGCCTGGGTTGCGCAGGGGATCATCCTCGTACACACCATCCACCTTGGTCGCTTTGAGCAGCACCTCACAATTGAGCTCCACCGCGCGCAGCGCAGCGGCCGTATCCGTCGTGAAGTAGGGATTGCCGGTGCCAGCCGCCAGCACCACCACGCGCCCCTTCTCCATGTGCCGGATGGCACGGCGGCGAATGAACGGCTCGGCCACAGCTGGCATTTCGATACCTGTCTGAACACGCGTCACAAGGCCGATTGATTCCAGTGCGTCCTGCAGCGCCAGGGCATTGATTACCGTCGCCAACATGCCCATATAGTCTGCCTGGGCACGGTCCATGCCGCGGGCAGCGGCGGCCTCACCACGGATGATGTTGCCGCCGCCGATCACGATGGCCAGCTCGACTCCCTCGGCATGTGCCTGCGCCACCTCGGTCGCGATGCGCTGCAGCACCTCCGGATCAATACCGTAGCCTTGCTCGCCCATCAGCGCCTCGCCACTCAGCTTGAGCAAGACTCGCCGGTACCGCGTCACCATCGTGCCTCCGTCTCTTGATTATTCGCCCAGGGCGTAGCGCGTGAAGCGCCGAATGACGATGTTCTCGCCGGTCTTGCGGATCACGTCGTCCACCAGGGCGCTGACCTTCACCTTATCGTCTTTGACCCAGGGCTGCTCGAGGAGCACCTGCTCGGACAGCTTCTTCTTGACCTTGCCCTCGACGATCTGCTCCCGCTTGTCCGCGGGTCGCTTCTGCACCTCGGGGTCGTCCATCGCCTCCTGCCGCAATTGCGCGAGGGTCTCCTGAGGCACATCGTCCATCGAGACGTATTGCGGGTTGGCTCCCGCGACTTGCATGGTCAGCTCACGCGCGAGGGTGCGGAATTCGTCGCTGCGGGCGACAAAGTCCGTGCTGCAGTTCAGCTCCAGCAATACGCCGAGATTGCCACCGTGGTGGATATACGAAGTGATGAGCCCCTGGCGTGTCTCACGCTCCTGGCCCTTGACTTTCTCCGCGCGCCTGGCGCCCTTTTCCTCAAGTCGCTTGACGGCATCTTCGAATGTCTTCGACTCGTTCAGCGCGGTCTTACAGTCGGCGAAGCCAGCCCCTGTGGTCTCACGCAACCGCGCTACGTCCTTTGCCGTAAAGTCCATCGTTACTGTCCGCTCCTCAATCCTGCGCCAGCACTACCTGTCGCATGTTAACGTCTGGGGTATCACCATAGTATCACGCCAGACCGCCCCAGCCGAATCTGGCCCCACCTGTGTTCCTGTTATTCCACGAAGAGAGGGCACGCCAGCGGCTCCGATGCCGCGACATACCCTCTACACCATTGCGTTGCCTGCTCGTCGTGCGGCGGTACGCGCTATTGAGCGGTGCTGGAACCCACCGGCTCAGCGGACACGTCCTCGGCACTTTCGGCAGCCGCTGTCTCCGGCTCGGCAGCCGGCGCCTGGGCGCTCGCCTGGGCGCTCGCCTCGGGCGCTTCGGGCTCGCCGCCGAACTCTTCGAGCGCC
>CAYQFU010000123.1:13860-17161 GCA_964416775.1 uncultured Ktedonobacterales bacterium | reverse complement strand
TCCGCTCCCAGGCGCAGAATGACTTCCTCGACGTCCTGGCCGCGTGCGTTGGCATATCCCTTGTCCTCGCCGCATGGCGTGAATCCGCACTTTTCGAGGACGCGGATCGAGGCGATATTGTCTTTGGCGGCTCGGGCATAGAGCGGACGCATTGGGACGAGACGCAGAAACTGCGAGAGCGCCTGGGTAGCAATGCCCTTGCCCCAGTAGTGCTTTCCTATCCAATAGCTCACGGATGGCTTGCCGAACTGATCGAAGCTCGTGACGTGGCCAGCGACCTCCCCATCGCAGAGGATGGTCCTCTTGGTGATGGCGTCGTCGCCTCGTATCTTGGTCCAGTGCGCCACGAAAGCATCCCTATCCGAAGGATCGTCGGCCGTGAACGCGGCCATGTAGGTGGCCACCGGGTCAAGCTGCTGCCCGAAGAAGATGGGAAGGTCGTCTGCCGTCACATCCCGCAGGCGGATGTCACCTGTCATCTGGCTTCCTCCGAGGATGCTGGTGCGCGCTGCTCCACAGCGTCTTGCGCGCGGGGGGACTGGGCGAGGGGCAGTGTGAACCAGAAGGTAGAGCCCTGTCCGCGCGTGCTTTCGACGCCGACGTGGCCGCCCTGGCGGCTGATGAGCATGCGGCTGATGTAGAGCCCGATGCCCAGGCCCACCCCGGAGCCACTCTGGACGGCGACGCTCGCGGCGCGATAGAAGCGCTCCCAGACGCGCTCGCGCTCCTCTGGCGCCAAACCGGGGCCTTCGTCGCGCACGGAGACGCGAGCGATGTCATCCGCAACGGTCAGGGAAACGTCCACCGGGCGGTCTTTGGGAGAGTACTTGAGGGCGTTGGTGAGGTAATTGGTGACGGCCTGCCCAACGCGATCGGCATCGGCGTGGATGGTGACGGTGTCGCGGTCGGGCAGCGCGAGGCGGATGTCGCGGCTGGGGACCGCCTGGTCCAGCTCGTGGACGGCATCGCGCACGATGGCGGCGAGGTCACAGTCGGCGAGCCTGAGCTCGAGCCGGTCGGCCTGAATGCGCGAGACGTCGAGCAGGTCGTCCACCAGGCGATTGAGGCGGTTGATCTGGCGCTCGCTGCGGTGGAGGAGGCTGCGAGCCATCTCCACGATGTGGCCCAGGTCAGTCGGGGCGGGGGGGCGCCTGCGCGTGGGATCGAGGCGGTGGTCGAGGAGCTGGACGTTGGCTTTGATGGTGGTGAGGGGCGTCTTGATCTCATGGCTCGCGATGGAGAGAAATTCATCCATGCGGCGGTTAGCCTCGTGCAGGGCGATGGCGGTAGCGCGCGCTTCCTCTCGCTCGCGCAGCAAGCGCTCGCGCTCGATGACGAGAGCGACCATGCGCGCGACGGCGCGGGGCAGCGCCAGATCCTCCGGGGAACTGCCGTCGAACGCATCGACGGAGGATGCGGCATACTCGACTGCCAGGGCGCCGGCGAACTGCTCGTGGACGCGCATGGGTACGACGAGCACGGTGGACAGGCCGTAGTTATGGTGAGCGTTGTAGGGCGGCTGGCTCAGATCGACCAGCACAGGCTCGTCCGCGCCCAACTTCGCGATGTGTTCGGCGGGGAGCTGGTCGCGGAGGCGGGAGCCCTGCATGTTGGCCCACCAGCGCCGTTCATACCTGGGGGGGAGGCCGGCGACGGCGATCGGGCGCAGGAACTCTGTGGCGGGGTCCACGGCGACGATGCCTACAACCTGGCAGGACAGGACGCTGCATGCCAGCTCAGCCAATCGGCGCGCCACGTCGCTCGCGCCGGCGGGCAGCGGTGCCGGCGTGATGGGGGCGTCTACCGGAGTCTGAACGAGCGTTTCGGCCATAGCCAGCAGCGCCTGGAGCGCGTCGCGGGTGCGGCGCTCGAGCTCGCGGCGCTGTGTCACATCGCGGAGGAGGGCCACGGCGCCGACGATCTCGCCCTCCTGGTCGCGGAGGGGAGCACCGCTGATGTTGAGCCGGATGTCGCGACCATCATTGGTCCGGAGAATGGCATCGACCGCGTGGGAGCCGGTGAGCTCTTCGCCACGCAGGAGGCGGGTGGCCGGCCGTCGGTCCGGGGCGAGGCGCTGGGCGTGCTCGTCGAGCAGCTGCATGTGCTGGCCGCGCCTGGCGATGGGCTGCGTGTGGCTCTCGGGCGGTGCGGCGGCCGCGAGGAGCGCTCGCGCGGCGGTGTTGAGATGGGTGGGGAGGCCCTGGGCGTCGTAGACGACGACGGCGTCCGTGAGGGTCTCGAACGTGGCCTGCAGCTCGCTGGCGTGCGCGCGCGCTTCGCGTGCGGATTGGCGCAGGGCGGCCTCGAGGCGCTCGCGCTCGCTGATGTCGCGGATGTAGCCGGTGAACATCGGAGGGCCAGGGATGGGGATGCGCGTGATCGTGAGCTCGATGGGGAACTCGGTGCCGTCGGCGCGCAAGGCGCGCATCTCGATGCGCCTGTTCATGACATGCGCTGCGCCAGTAGCCAGATAGCGTGCGAAGCCCTCGCGATGGCGCTGGCGCAGCGACGGTGGAACGATGAGCTCGACCATGGGTTGGCCGACGGCTTGATCGTGGGTGTAGCCGAAGGTACGCTCGGCAGCGGGATTGAACTCGGTGATGACGCCGTTATGGTCGATGCTGATGATACTGTCAATGGCCGTTTCGAGGATGGAGCCCTTGCGCAGCTCACTTTCGCGGGCGGCCTCTTCGGCGCGCCGGCGCTCGGCGAATTGGCCGATCTGGCTGCCGAGCACGGCCACCGCCTGGATGAGATCCGCGTCGGCGGGCTGCGTCTGCCGGCTGAAGAACTCCATGACGCCGATGACGCCACTCGCGCCTCGTATGGGGAAGGCAAAGGCGCCGCGCAGCCGCTCGCGGCTAGCCGCCTGGCGCCGCGTGAAATTGCTGTCGTGGAGGATGTCCGCGATCCAGGCGGGCTGGCCTGCAGCGAGCACACGGCCGGGCAGGCCGACGCCGGAGCTGAAGGTCGTGTGGCGGCTGGCGGCCGCGAAGCGAGCGGCTACAGTGGAAGAGATATGCCAGGCCGCTTCGCAGCGCAGGTGATCCGACGCGAGGTCCAGCGTCCAGAAGACGCCGAGCTCCCAGCCGAGTCCCTCCCCAATCGCCTGGAGGACGCGAGGAGCAGCGCCCTCCAGGGCGGAAGATTCGGCGAGAACGCGGCTGACGGCGTATTGGACGGAGAGGCGGCGCTCGGCCTCTTTCTGGGCGGTGATATCGGCGCAGAAGCCCACCCATTCGCGCACGGTCTTGTCGGCATGGAAGACCGGCACGCCCCGCACCGCAAATGTGCGGTAGAC
>CAYQFU010000123.1:7146-13760 GCA_964416775.1 uncultured Ktedonobacterales bacterium | reverse complement strand
GCGCCGCTGCGATCGTGGCAGGCGGACGGGCCGGTGCATGGTGGTCTGAATGCAACGAGAAGCAGAATGTGTGCCGGATCGGGCCCAATGGGCGGGCTGCCAGGCAGGTGGGTGCTTGCTATGGGTCCACAGACGCGGAAAAGCCGTGCCAGCGAGTGATGGTGCCATCGGAAGCGAACTCGATCCAGCTCATGCCCTGATACGCCTTGCGCTCGTCATCGGCGGTGCGCGTGTGAGAGAAGCGCCACTCGGCCGCGACAAGCGCACCGCCGGGGGCGACGAGGGTGCGCACGAGAGCGAACGAGACGTCGTGGTGGCGGGCGGCGAAGTCGGCGAAAAAGGCGTGAATGGCCGCGCGGCCGGCGAAGGTGGCGCGTGGCGGCTCGCTATAGGTGGCGTCGGGCGCGAAGAGCGCCGCGGCCGTGCTGGCGTCGCCCCGCTGCCAGCAGTCCGCCAGGCGCTGGAGCACGGCGATTGGATCGGCGTGGGACATCTCAGCGCACCTCGAAGAGGGCCTCGCGATCGGCCGGGGTGGGGCATTCAAGGCCCGTGCGGATCAGCTCAACCACCTTCTTGCGTCCCTTGGGGCTGCCGATGAAGACCGCACCGACGAGGCGGTTCTCCTTGAAGAAGAATTTGCGGTAGTCCTTGCCACCTTTGTCGCCGGGCACGGTGCGTGAGACGGATGTGAGATCGGGGTTGTGCGACTCGGCGATGCCCATGACGGCGATGTTCGTGTCGAAGAGCGGACTGGTATAGGTTGGCACGTCCACGTACGGCTCGTGACCGCCGGCCATGTTGACGCCCGCGATGCGCCCGTGGCCAATGGCGTTGTCCCAGGTCCCCATGGTGTGGTGGCGGCCGATTACTGGATCGAAGAACTCGGCCAGGTCGCCGGCGGCGAACACGCCAGGCACGTTGGTCTCCATGTACTCGTTGGTGAGGACACCGCTCTTGCGGTCAATCGGAGTGTCGGACAGAAAGGAGTGGTTGAGCGTCAGACCCAGGCCGACGCCGATGACCTCCGCCTGGACGTGACGGCCGCTAGAGGTTACGACGTGGGAGGGGACGCCGTTGGCAGGGACGATTTCGCGAATCTCCTCGCCGTGAACAACCTCGACGCCATGGCGGGCAGCGATCTCGTCCACCAGGCGACCGCCTTCTTCGTCGAGGGTGGTGCGCAGCCAGTAAGGTCCGCGCATGAGCCAGGTAACGTGGACACCGCGGACGTTGAGGCCCTCGGTGAGCTCGTAGGCGATGAAGCTGCCGCCGGAGGTGACAGCGGACTTGCATTCGAGCGCGCGCGCGATGATCTCTTTGGTGTCGTCGAGGGTGACGAAGTTGTAGATGTGGTGGGTGCCGGCGGCGCCTGGGACCCGCAGCTTGTTGGCCCAGCCGCCGGTGGCGACGAGGAGGGCGTCATAGCGCAATGGTCCGCCTTTATCCATGTGGACCACGCGCTCCGCGGTGTCCACATGGGTGACGAGGGTCTCGGTCAGCAGGGTGATGCGCTGCTGCTCGTGCCACGCGAAATCGCGGATCATGACCTTCTGCTCAGTGAGGACGCCTTGCAGGAAGCGGGGAAGGGAGACGCGGTTGTACAGGGGGTACGGCTCGTTGGTAATGAGCCAGATCTCGCAGGCGGGATCGTTCTTACGCAGGGTCTGGGCACAGGTGGTGCCCGCGACGCCATTGCCGATGATGACGTATTTCTTGCCGACTTCAGCAGCCAACTCGTGCTCCTCATTCGAGACTTCTGCGCAACCCGCGCGCACGACGCCGCGAAAGGGCGCCGTACGTTGGTCGCGCCCATTCCTGCGTTCATCCCGCGTCCGGCGGCGCGCTGGCGGAAAGCCATGCATCTGTGCGGCGACGCGCCGCAGCGGCCCTCAGTGTGGGCACGCCGGATCGGGTGTCATTCGGTGATACTGTAACACATGACGCCGCGGGCGTCACGGCGTGGCATCGCCGCGGGCGATCAGCTCCAGGGCTCCCGTGTCGGGATCAATGACGAGGGCGTGGACGGGGACGGAGCGCGGGATGTAGGGGTGTGCGCGAATGACCTGAGCCACGCGGACGACGTTGGCGCGCACGTCGTCGAACCCGCCCATCCAGTGGGCGATGCCGGCTTCGCCTCCCTGCCGATAGGCGGGCGATGCCGTGGGATCGACGCCGAGCGCCTGCATACTGGCGACGACGGTCTGCCCGTTGACGTGGCTCATGCCGCAGCGATGGTGGGCGACGATGAGGACTTCGCGCACGCCGAGCAGGTGGATGGCGCCGACCAGCGAGCGGATGAGGTCGCTGTCGTAGGCGGCGTCTTCGGCGATGGTGGCGCCCGCGACGCGCAGCTCGACGACGTCGCCGCGGCTGAGGCCAAGGGCGGGCTCCAGCAGGCCCACCAGCCGGGTATCCATGCACGTAATGACGGCAGCGCGGCGCCGGGGCAGATGGCCGGCCTGGGGAGGTGTGCCCTGGGCAAGGAATGTTTGGTTGGCCGCTAGCACTTCGTCGAGCACCGACACGACGTGTCCTCTCCCTCTCTGGCGCCGCCCTCGCCGTCGGAGCGGCAACGACATGCTACGGCTCACGCCAGGCCGCCCGCAAGCTGACCGCAGCTGCGCTCCTCCCTGGCCGGCCGTTGCCTCTGTCGAGTATAATAGCGCAAATTCGAGAGTGAAACGGATTGCGCGGACGATGCGGTCGGAGGAGCACGAGACGTGGCAGATGTGAATAGCGGCGCGCGGCCTGGCGATCGGGCGCAAGGCGGGCCCGGTCCGGATCCCGTGGCGACGGCGGTGGAGACGGGGCACGAGGCAGGCGCGCGCGAAGTCGATATGTATATCCGAACGTACCAGACGCTGCTGCGCAGCTCCGGTGAGGTCGGACTGAAGGCGCTGATCCAGGCCCATTACAATATCGACTCGGTCCTGCATCCTGATGCGCGCTCCACCGAGCCGGACATGTCGGCGTTCATTTATACGATGCTGCGCGTGCCGTCGGCGATCCTGCAGAGCTCGCGTGTGCTGCTGGGGCAGTCGGAGGAAGTGTTCACGCAGCAGGGCTTTCCCGTAGAGCAGTGGCAGGCGGTGACGGCATCGGCGCGGCGGCGCAAGTGGTTCTATGACGGCAAGAACACGCTGGCGGCCTACATCGCGAGCGTGAGCGACACCGACGACATCGTGCCGACGCTGGTGGGACTGCAAATCGAGTGGAACAAGTTTCACTGGTTGCTGAACGCGGACCCGACGACGATGCAGCTGCTGGAAAGCCGAGTGGACCGCACTTCGCCCGTCTACTCGGAGATCAGCAAGGTGGTGCGCGAGCGGCTGCACATCTCGCTGGAGGACTGGCGCCGGCTGGAGGTGATGTGGGGCGATCAGATGTGGAACAGTCTGCTCGCCATTGGCAAGGAGCGCAAGAACTTTTCCCTGCGCATGCTGGGTGGATCGCATGTGGGATTCGTGCGAGCGACGCGTAAGTGGTGGGCGCCGGTGAACAAGCTGCTGGAAGATCTGCGGCTGGGACGGCGGCCCGTGTACTTCGTGTCGAGCAACACGCACAGCCTGGCCAATCTGCTCTCCGGCACGGCGCTGCGGCGCCAGGAGGAGCTGAGCCGGTTCGCCACCAGCGGCAGTGACCCGCTGCTGGCGGAGGAGTACCGCAAGATCAAAGACAATCGGGCGCCGGGCAACTGGCAGAATCTGCTCTACTACGCCGCACGTGAGTATCAGCGGACGCCCGCGGGCCAGGGTTTCGCCCGCAGCCGGCCGGTGGAGGAGCAGGAGCGAGGGATCTGGTACATCGGGGCGCGGCACGGGCTGGAGCTGGACGTGCAGGTCATCGACCTGGCGAAGCTGCACCCGGACGACCTGGATCCGCGGGTCCGGGTGCCGGGGAGCGAGCGCATGGCAGAGGCGCACGGCATCATCATCAATATCGACTATCCGTTGGGAATGGCCGCGTATCGGGTGCTGCGTGAGGTGCTGGAGAATCTCTCGCAGGTGCGCGGCATCTATATCCTTGGCAAAGCGGCCACGCTCAACGGCAGCATCGGGGACGTGATGATCTCGAACGTGGTGCTGGACGAGCACAGCCAGAACACCTACTGGCTGGACAACTGCTTCAGCGTGGGCGATGTAAGCCGAAATCTCGTATTTGGGGCCGTGCTCGACAACCAGAAGGCGGTCTCGGCGAAGGGGACGTTCCTGCAGAATCGGGCGTACCTGGACTTCTATTATCGCGCGAACTACAGCGTGGTGGAGATGGAAGTCGGCCCATACCTGGATGCGGTGTACGAGAGCCTGTACATGACGCGGTACCCGACGAGCGAAAACATCAACTTCGCCAAGCTGCCGTTCGATCTCGGCGTCCTGCACTACGCGTCGGACACGCCCTATACGCGCGGCAAGAATCTGGGCGCGGGCAGCATGTCGTACTACGGCATGGACTCGACCTACGCAGCGTCCATCGCCATTGCCCGGCGCATATTCGACCACGAGCTGGGAGGAGTGCGCGGAGAGGCGGTGGCCCGGGCGGAGGCGCTGCGCATGCGGCGGTCGGCGACGGAGGGGCGCCAGCAGCCTACCGGAGCGGCGCGGCAATAGGCCCCTGCCCAGCCCCTCCCCCACCGCGGCGGGGAGACGGGCGTTGGCGTAGCTGGGGGCTGGCTGCTGCTCAGCCTCTGGCTCAGGCGGGCTCGATGGTGCTGGTCAGGCCGAAGCTTTCGAGGCCCTCGCGATAGAATTCGGCGGTCTCCTTGGGGCAGACGACTACCTCGGCCACGCTGTGGTTGTGGGCTTCGAGCATGATGCGGACCGCGGATTCGACGCTGAGCTGCGGGACGGTCTGCATGAGCGCGAGGACGACGTGCTCCATGGAGTTATGGTCGTCGTTGTGGAGCAGCACGCGGTAATGAGGTATCTGGCGCAGCGCGGCGCGCACGTCCTCGTCGGTGCGTGGGAGCGCGGGCTGTGTGCTGGTCAGCGGTTGTCGTGTACGCCAGCGGAAGATGGAAGGCATCGGAATTCCCCTCTTCGTCTCCACGTCTCGAGGCGGGAGCGTGGGCTGGTGAACCTGTTTGTGCGTATCTCGCTCTTTGTGCGCATCTCATAGACGTTGAGACCGAATGGCACGCCACATTTTGGTCAAATGGTCCCAAAATGGGCCACCTTCCCCAGCCACAGCTGGCCACAATCGGGAGCGGGTGCCAGCCGGCACAGCCAGATCATGGGCAGTACGCTAGGCGCACTCGTTCCAGTTGAGCGCCGTGGCGCGTCTTACCTCTGAGAGGCACGAAGTCTCTCTTTTCGCCGACTCCCCACGAGCGCCGGTCGCGCCACGCCAGAGCCATCAGCATCCTGGGCGGATCGGCGCGGTTTGCGGTCTCATCCTATCTTATTTCGTGCGAGGAACGTGCCACGACCTGGGAGTGGTATCTTTCACATGGAATGGATGAGTATGGGCGTCGGGGGCAAGGACGACAATGACGTGTGCTATGGCCCGGTGGCGCGGAATATCGGTGGGAGGGACTGGACGGCATGATCTGGCAGGGCATGGCTGGGTCCGGTGGCGAGATCGATCCCGAGCGCGAGCTGGAGCTGCGGTTGGTGGCGCAGGCGCGGAAGGGGGCGGCGTGGGCGCTGTCCGCGCTGGTGGCGCGCTATCAGCCGGCGGTGGTGCGCTACCTCGTACGGCTGACGGGGAACGGCGATCTGGCGCGCGCGCTGGCCGAACAGGTGTTTGTGCATATGGCGAAGCGCCTGCGCGGGCCACACGGCGGGGACCATTTGCGGCTGTGGCTGCTGCGCTCGGCGACGGAGGTGGGGCTGGATGTGCTGCGGCATCCGAACCGGCCACTGCCTCCGCGGCTGGCCGCACCACCGGGGCCGGCGGCGCTGCTGCCTGGGCAAGCTGCCCAGAGTGGCGTGGGGCGGTTGCTGGCCGCGTTTGGTGCACGGGTCCGGGCGAGCATGGCGCCGCGGCCGACGCCGCGGACGCAGCAATTCGTGTGGCAGTCTCCGGCGGAGCCGGCGGCTGAGGACGATGTGTTGCCCGATGTCGAGGGCGACACCGGTGAGCTGCTCACGCCGCGAGAGGCGCTGCGGCACCGGCTGGTGCGCGCGGTGCTGGCGGAGCTGCCGTACGGGGATGCGCAGTGCCTGGCGCTGCATTTGGTGGCGGGACTCAATCAGAACGAGGTTGGGCAGGCGCTGGGAGTGGTGCCGCAGGTGGCGCAGCGGCACATGGTGCAGGGGCTCCAACTGTTCGGGCGCCGCTACGCGGCGGCGCTGGCGAGCCTGGGCCTGCCGGAAGACCTGGGCGCGGAGGAAGAGCCGGTCCGAGAGCCGGAACAAGCGGCTCTGGCGGAGCTAGCGGCCTATGCGCCGTCGGCGGGCAGGGCGTCGTATCCGACGCCGGCCATGCTGGACCATGACGAGGCGACGGCGGCGGTGGTGGCACGCGGCGGAGGGTCTGGCGGCGACGCGGGCGAAGGTGACGCGGGCCAGGGTGCGACCTGGCGGACGCCGGATGTCGTTCAGGAGTCGGTGGCGGTCGAGGCGGTGCCGCCTGCCCACGTAGAGGGCGACGCGACCCCCGAGGAGGACGCACTC
>CAYQFU010000123.1:0-7046 GCA_964416775.1 uncultured Ktedonobacterales bacterium | reverse complement strand
CAGCGCCTGTCGCAATAGCGCCGGTCGAAGCGGAGGTGGCTGAGCCAGAGGTGGCCGAGCTGGCGGCTGAAGATGACGTGCAGGCAGCCGGCACGGAGGGAGCTGGCCCAGAGGTGGCCGAGCACGTGGCCGCCGAGGAGCCACTGGCAGCGGAGCTATCAGCGCAACCGTACGCAGCCGAACAGCGGGTCGTGGATGCTGTGCCTGCGCTAGCGGAGCCATTCGTGGCCGAGCCGGAGGCAGCCGACGAGCCATTGGCAGCGGAGATCGTCGCCGCGGATGTGGCGGCGCCCCAGGACGAGGTGCGCTCGGCCGCGCCGGACGAGGTGCCGGGACCGACACCGCCGCGCGTGGTGCCAGTGCTCGCGGCCACGCTTCCGGCAATGGATGCAATGGATGTCGAGCCAGCAGGTGTGGTCACGGCGGTCGAGGCGCTGCCGGCGGCAGACGCCGATATGGGTGGGGACGACGCTGAGACTGCCGCCGATGAGGCGCTGGCGGCGCCGGAGCGAACGCTCGTGGATGTTCCCAGGTTGCCGCGCATCGTGCCGGTGGTCTCTCCGAGGGCGCATGCGGCCCAGGCGGCAGAGGCTGAGCCGGCCGCCACGTCGGAGACAGAGATACTGGCTGCGGCTGAGCCGCTGGCTGACGAGCAGGTGCTCGGCGTCGAGGAGCAATTCGCCGCGGCAACCATAGCTGCTAGGCCGGAGGAGACTGCTGAAACGGTGACGAACGGCACAGCGACGAACGGCACAGCGACGGACGACGCAATGGCAGCGGAGGACGTGACTCTGGAGGAGCCAACACCGGGCGAGTCCATGCCGAGCGAGATACCAGAGGTCACCCCGCCGCGAATCGTGCCCGTGCATGCCCGTGCGGCGATTGCGAGCGGACCGCAAGCCGTTCCACTGCGGACGAGCGCGCCGGTCGCCAGTGAGCCGCGAGTGGTGCCGGTGCTGACGCGGGCTGTTGGTGAGGTCGCAGTGGCCACGCCGCCGGCTGTGGAAGAGGCCGCGACGAGAGCCGCGGATGACACTGGCACAGAGACGACGATGAGCGGGGCGACGCCGGCGATCGAGCCAGCCGACAATTCCAGGCGAGAGCGGGCGACGGAGGTGGGTACGGCTCCAGCGGACGGGGAGACGATAACTGGTGCGGCGGCCGCCAGCCAGGAGCAGGCCGTGACAGCCGTTCCTTCGGTCGTCGAGCAATCGCCGGATGCAGCCGCAGCAAGCGTAGGCGGGGCCGATGACGTCGTGCTGGTGGTGGACGCCGAGCCCTACGGCCAAGGGACCTCGGTGCCGTGGGCGTCGCAAGGACCGCTGGCGCGGCCGTGGCGCCCGAGCGCTCCAAATGGGGATGATGCGGAGAACCCAGCCGAGGATGGCGAGATCTGGACGGATCGCTGAGCGGAGATGACGCGGGCGCGTCGGGAAGGGGTAAGGAGATGGCCGAGGGGGGTACGCGTGCGGTGGCGATCCATCGGGTGAGGGAGGGTCAGCGGCCGCTGCGCGAGGTGAGGCACCCGCTACCGCCGGAGCTGCTGGTGGCGGAGCTCGCCGGAGAATTGCCGCCGGACGTGGCCCGGGCGGTGCGCGAGCACGTGGCAAACTGTGAGTCGTGCGGCGCACGCGCGCGGACGCTGGCGGCGCCATACGACGTCATCAGGTCGCTGGGCCAGACGACGGTGCCGTACGTGCCGGACTTGCGGCGCGGCGTACGCGAGCAGGTCAGCCACACGCGTTTTCTGGCGCGCGTCTGGATGGCAGCGCGGACGCTGGGCGGCGGTTCGCTGGCGGGCGGGCTGGCCCTGGGCGCGCTGGCGATCGTCGTGTCGCTGTTCGTCGTCACGAGCGCCGCCCAGATTCCACTGGCGGCGGAGCGCTCCACGAACGGCGCGGGAGCCGTGCCGGCGGCGGGCGCGGGCGGGGTGCTCTACGCCGAGACGAACAAAATGCTGGCCGTGCAGGACGATGCCGGGCGGACGTGGCTGGTGGCGGAGGTCATCGCCGTGGACCAGCGCAGCGGACATGTGGTGCGCTCGCTGCCCGCCAATGGGACCGGCATGCACCTGGCCAGAGCAGGTGAGCAGCCGCTAGCGACGGTGCTTTCGGACGACGGGCGCACGCTCTTCGAGCTGACGGCGATGGGACGTGGCGAGCAGGCGCTGCTTGCCATCGATGCGCGGACGGGCGCGCTGCGCTTCATCACGCCGCTGACGCTGCCCGGCGGGCGAGCGCTGCCAGCGGACGTGCACGCGGTGGCGCTTACGGTGGCGCCAGATGGGCAGCGGGTGTACGTGAGCCTGAGCCTGGGGGCGGCGGGCCTGGCCGGCCCGCGCGTACTGGTGTTGAGCGCGGGCGGTGCGCAAGTGGTGGATGCGGTGACTCCCGGCATGCCGGCGGAGGTGCCGTTCCCCGCGCCGTCCAGCGGACTGCCAGGCGTGGCGTCAACCACTCCGCCGCAGGTGCTGAACACAGAGGGGATGCGCGCGAGCCTGGCGGCGGGCGGCGCGCTCGTGGTGTCGCCGGACGGAACCTGGCTCTTCGATGCTGTCGCGCTCACGGACGAGTCTGGACGGCAGGATGTCGTGGTGCGGCGCATCGGGTTGGTTGACGGTGCGACCGTCCAGACACTGGCATTGCCCGGTAACTTCATGCTGTCGGCCATGGCGGGCAGCGCGAATTTCGCGCGGCCGCTCTTCTACCTCGCGCGCGTGGGATCGAATGGGCAGGTCTACGTGCTCAGCGGCGCCGAGACCGGTCCCACGCTAATCGCGCAAATGCCGCTGGGTGGGCTGGAGCCACCAGCGGGAGCGGAGCTATCGGGCCAGGTGGCGATCAGCCCGACGGCGGATGGCAGCCAGGCGTACGTCAGCGCGGACGTGTCAGTGGTAGGCCGGCAGGACCAGGCACACGACATCTGGCTGGTGGATAGCGCCTCGGGGACCGTGGCCTCGCATCGGGTGGCGTTTCTGGCGGTCGGCCAGGTGCTGGCGAACTGGACCGGCGGCTCGTCTGGGGATGTCTTCGAGCTGCAAGGAGGCCAGGTGACGCTGCTGCCGCGCAACCTGGCGCAAGATACGTCGCCGCTGTGGCTGCGGCTCGGCGACGGTGAGCCAGTGATCCAGCTGATCGGGACGGGGGGCTAGGCACCTCCCCAGCCTCTCGCCCCGCCGCAGTGGGAGACGGGAGTCGGCATGCCTCCCTCCAGCTCTTCGCCACCGCGACAGGAGAGGGGACAGCGATCTGTCTTCCTGCTCCTGCGTGTTGCGATGGAGAGCGGGAGCCGGAGGGAGGCGAGCGAACCGGCCTGGGTGTCATTCCAGATCTGGCTGATCGCTCGCCCGTGGTCGGGGCGCATGGAGATGCGCCTTTCGTCCGGTGGACGCCCGTCAGTCGAAGGCGCAACGGTGCAACCAGATTTCGTGTCAGGCGCCAGGGATGGGGCCGGGCCGGCGCGCTTTGCGGCGGAAGCCCTCCAGGTGGTGCAGGTCGTAGAGCGCGTGGACGATCGCTTCGTCGTTCCAGCGGGTCTTCAGCGGCTCTGGGCGATCGACACTGCCCACGACGCCATCGCTGCCCGTGAGGGCGACGAGCACCGTGGCGGCGCATTGGCTGAGGACGTCGAGGTTGTAGCCACCCTCCTGCACGGCTACGACGCGGCCGTCGCAGTACCGGTCGGCCATCTCGATCACTTCCAGGGAGAGATCGGAGAAGTCTGGGTTGCAGAGGCGCATCTCGCCGAGGCTCTCATCCTCCAGAAAATGCGCGTCGAACCCGGCGGAGAGCAGAATCACGTCCGGCTTGAAGCGGTCGGCGACGGGCCAGAGCACCTGGCGGAAGATGGGATCGTAGACGCTCCATCCCGAGCCGGGAGGGAGCGGCACATTGATGGTGGCGCCCACGCCAGGGCCTTCGCCCATCTCCGTCGAAGCGCCAGTGCCCGGATACCAGGGATACTGGTGCGTGGAGAAGTAGACGACGTCTGGATCGTCGTAGAACATCTCCTGGGTGCCGTTGCCGTGGTGGACGTCGTAGTCGACGATGAGGACCTTGCGCCAGCCGTGCCGGCGCTGGGCATAGCGAGCGGCGACGGCGATGTTGTTGAAGATGCAAAAGCCCATGCCGAGGGAAGGCAGGGCGTGGTGGCCGGGTGGGCGCACGAGAGCGTAGCCGTTGCGCGCGCGGCCCTCGGCGATGGCGTCCAGCGCGACGAGCGCGGCGCCGGCGGCATGGGTGGCGGCATCGTAGCTGCCGGGAGAGAGATACACGTCCGTGGAGAAGCGGCGAATGGCTGGTCCCCCCGCTGCGGCTTCGTCGGCGATCGTCTCGACGGCTTCGCGGATGCGGGTGATGTAGCTTGAGGTGTGGACGGCGGCCAACTCGTCTTCGGTGGCAGCGCGAGGCGCGAGGCGGAGCACGTGCTCGGGCGGAATGGTGCCCGCGTCGAGCAGACGCTGAATGCGTGAGATGGCCTGGCGCAGGCGCTCGGGCCGCTCTGGGAAGCCGTTGGGCACGAGATGATCGAGGAAAATGTCGCCGGTGACCAGGGCACTGGGCAGCCGGCCGCCGCTGTTCGTGGAGGGACTGGCCGCGGGCTGGGCGGTCGGTTCATGCGAGAGGGGCGTGTCGTCGGCCACTGGCGTGCTCCATCGTCGTGCTGGTGTGGGTCTGCGTGGTGATGCCTGTCGCGCGGGCGCCGGTCTAAGGACGCGCACTCGTGTGCCCGTATTCGAGGAGACGCCTGCGAAGGCAGATACCGCTACAGCATAGCACGCGGCGCTGCCCCGGTGCGTCATGGTGGTGCGTGTCAGCGAACGGCGCAGCGAAGCGGCAAGGGCAAGTGGGGCGGAAACACCTCCAACTGTGACGCAGGTCACTTGCCTACCTCGGCAGGCAGGGGTATACATGAGGTGCATCGCCAGCCAAGGGGAGACGGACGCCGCGTGCACGATCGCCTTGCTGGACCGCACGGGCTGCACGCTGTGGAGCTGGACATCGAGCATCGGCAAGGAGGTCGCGCTTCACTCTTCACCGGCTGCTTCCAGATCGCTGTGTCGCCCAACCGTCGTCTGCCGAGCCCGGTGGCAGGACTCGCCCGGGCCCGAGTTGTGTTCCAACACGAGAGGAAGCGCGCGCGCAATGATCCGGTCAATGATCCGTTCTCGAGCTCATGGGTTGGTGTCCTGTCTGGCGAGCGCCGCGGCGGTTGCCGTCGTCCTCGGCGCCTGTTCAGGTGGCACTACCAGTGCTACGGCTGTCAGCTCCGTCACCTCCATCACCGCGACCAACACACCGGTTCCGCCGCCGACTGCCACCGCCACCGCGGTGGCGGTGGCGCAGGCGAGTGTGGTGAGTGAATCCAGCAACCCGGTTCCAGTGACTGGCCAATACGGCTCGGTCACGGCGTCATGCCCGTCCGGAGTGCCACTACTCAGTGGAGGGTTCATCGCGCATTACGACGTGAATCCCACTGGTCCCGGCCCGGCGCCAACTGAAAGCTATCCCCTGTCCAATAGCACCTGGAAAGTCACCATTCGGGCGTTCGGCGCCACTGCCCATGTGACGGCCATCGCCGTGTGTTTGCGGGCCAGCTACCCCGCCACGATCCAGATCGTCAAGTCGTCCGCCGTGGGAAATGTTGCCAGTGTCCAGTGCCCAGCGGGGACGGCGTTGACGGGCGGGGGCTTCCAGTCGGCGACAGCTCCGGATGTCTACTCGCAGCCGGATGGCAATGGGTGGAAGGTGGAAGAGGCTTTCATCAATCAAAACAATGGGAATCCCACTGTGTACGCGCTCTGCGCCTCACAAGGGCTGAAGGCGGCCAGCGTGCAGCAGGCGAACAAGACGGTAGGAGCCAACCAGAGCTCCAGCAATGGCGCGAAATGCCCCCAGGGGCAACTGCCCGTTGGCGGCGGCTACAATGGCTATTCCCCCAGTGTGGACACCAGCTGGACGGTGTGGCACAGTGGGCCCAATGTAATCGGACAAGGCAGCATCATCTCGTCGGGCTGGAACGTCGATGTCAACAACGGGGAGATGGTTTCGGAGAACTTCATCGTCTACCTGATATGCGACACGCACTGATCGCCGCTGAGGTGGTGCGGCACCGGCGAGCGCCGGCAGCCCTCTCCTGTGTTGGCCATGCTCTCCCTGCTCGGCCTTACCCCTCACCGCGCTGTGCATGGCCCTGGAAGGACACCATAGGCGCTTGAAGCCGCCGCACGGTTCCGCGTAGACTATGCGGGGCGGGCAGGCAAGCTCGTAGTCGGAGATGAGGAGGTGGCGACGATGACGATGGTTGTGCGGCCGGTGACGCTGCACGGGAAGGTCGTGCGCGTGGAGCCGCTGGCCACCACGCACGCGGCGGCGCTCTACGCGGCGGCGCAGGACCCGGCCATCTGGCGCTATCTCCCCATCGACGCGAGTGTGTCCGAGGCCGCGATGGGCGAGTGGATCGCGCAAGCGTTGGCGCAACGCGAGGCGGGCAGCCAGATGCCGTTCGCAATCGTCGAGGAGGCGACGAACACGCCCGTCGGCTCGACCCGTTACCTCAACATCATGCCGCACGACCGTGGGCTGGAGATCGGGTGGACCTGGCTGACGCCGCGCGTGCAGCGCACCGCCGTCAATACGGAGTGCAAGTATCTGCTGCTGCGCCATGCCTTCGAGGAGCTGGGCGCCATCCGCGTGCAGATCAAGACGGACAGCCGCAACACCATTTCGCAGCGCGCTATCGAGCGGCTGGGGGCCGTGCGCGAAGGGGTGCTACGCAAATACCAGATCGTGCGCGACGACTACCAGCGCGACACGGTGATGTACAGCATCATCGACGACGAGTGGCCCGCGGTCAAGTCGAAGCTGGAGGCGTTTCTGGCGCGGGAGTGATTTCGACTCCGGATGCATGGGTGCCGGTGCGCCGGACGGGCGCATGTCCCTGGCGGGCGCATGTCCCTGGCGGGCGCATGTCCATGCGCCCCCACAGTAGGGGGAAGGGAGCACCCGGATCCGGTAAGATGGTCCATCGCGGGTGGAACTGGTACG
>CAYQFU010000122.1:15739-17211 GCA_964416775.1 uncultured Ktedonobacterales bacterium | reverse complement strand
TCCTACTCGTGTTGCGCGCCAATCGGCCCACCGCTATACTGGCTGCGGCGATAGACGGCGCATGGCAGAGCTGGGCACGCGACCACGCGGCACGACACGGATGGCGATAGGGATCGGCAGATGATGAGTGGAGCGCGCTCAGCGGGCCGTGTCGTCGCGCGCCTGCTGCCGCCCCGGCTGGCCCTGCTCGCCCTGGGCACCACCCTCCAGACCATCGCCCTCACCCGCTGGATGACCGCCGCCGGCGCCCCCAGCGCCTCCCTCGCCCTCTCCACCGCCGGCCTCTTCCTGCTGGCCGTCGCTGCGCTGGTCGCCGCCATCACTCTCCCCGCGCCGATTGCCGCCCCTTCCCTTCGCACCCCTCGCGGCCTGGCCCATGCCCTCGCCACACTCTCGCTCCTCGTCGCCCTCGCCCTTGGCGTGCTCGGCACCGTGTGGATCGCCGGCGACCTCATCCTCCACGCCACCCAGGACCCCACCGTCTACGTCTCCGACGCCGCCGCCTTCAACCACTACGACGCCGCGCTCGCGCTCCGCGGCGTCAACCCCTACACCGCTGATCCCGCCTACTGGGACGCCCTCCACCGCTTCCCCGCCTCCGCGGCCACGCCACTCCGTCGCGGCCGCTACGCCGCCAGCGTCTGGGGGCCGTCCGACGCCCAGCTTCGTGCCGACGTCGCTCGGGAAGTCGCCCAGCCAGCCACTCGCGGGCCCGAGTTCGCACCGGAATCGCTCCACAGCTACCCCGCTCTCGCCTTCCTCACGTACGTGCCCGCCATCTGGGCCGGCCTTGGCAGCACCCTCCTCGTCTCGCTGCTCGCCCTCGCCCTCTTCGTCGCCGCCATCGCCCGGCGGCTGCCCACCCGCCATCGCGTCATCGGCTGCGTGCTGCTGCTCGCCAACACCCTCGCCGTGCTCCTCACCCTGCGTGGCTCGTTCGACGTCCTGGCCCTCCTCCCCGCCCTCCTCGCGTGGCAGACCCTCCCCCGCCGCTGGCTCTCACCCGCTTTGCTCGGCCTCGCCTGCGCCGTCAAGCAGATCGCCTGGCCGCTCGTCCCACTCTATCTCGTCGTCGTCGCTCGCCGCGACGGCTGGCGTGCCGCCGCGCTTCGCGTCCCCGTCCTCTGCGGCGCCTTCCTCTTGCCCAACCTGCCCTTCGCCCTCACCGCGCCCTCCGCCTGGGCGCGCAGTCTCCTCCTGCCCGTCACCCTGCCCCTCTTCCCTGACGGCGTTGGCCTCGTGGCGCTCGCCCGCGGCGGACTCCTGCCCCTCTGGCCGCCCGCTGTCTATGGCCTGCTTGAGCTGCTCGCCCTCGCCGCCCTCGCCGCCTGGCTCGCTTGCCGCCGGCCCGTCCCTCGGCCGGAGCTAGCCCTCGCGTTAGGCCTGCTCCCCCTCGCCCTCGCCTGGCGCAGCCTTGTCGCCTACTTCGTTTTCCTTCCCGCCCTCGCACTCTACGCCGCCATCCCGCTCCT
>CAYQFU010000122.1:8623-15639 GCA_964416775.1 uncultured Ktedonobacterales bacterium | reverse complement strand
AGCTCACGAGGGACAACCGTGCGCGAGACCGGTGTGATGACCCACAACGACCCAAACTGCGCACTCTCATAGCTGACATTGAGGGCGTCCAGCATGCGCGCCTCCCGGGGCTTGTCGTGCGGCGTATCCGCGATGACGATGAAACTGGGCCGGTCCGCCGCCGCGACCAGCTGCGCTGTGTGGGGAAACCGCCCTCCTTCCCCGTGGACAACATCATAGTAATCGGCACATAAGACGCGCTCGTCCGCCAGATACATGACCACGTTGCCAATCCAGTGGTTTGTCCACACATACTGGATGTGGTGCTGCTCGAGGTATCCGAGCATCTCGGCATGCGCCGCGGGAAACGTGAGCGTGCTCGCATAGGGCGACTGCATCGCGTCGATGCCATCCACGGCGACATATGGCACCGCGAACGCCAGGAGCAGAGCGGCCGCGAGCCACGATGCCCCACTTGCGCGCAGCCTCGATCGCCAACTGGCGCGTTGCACTCCACGCGCGAGGTGATGTAACCGTGTACCCACGTCTGCCCATAGGCATGCCAACAGGAGGCTCGATGCGGTGCTGAGTGGGAGCGCGTAACGCGCATTGGCTGCCCAATACTGAAGCGCAATGAGCGATGCCGTGACCGAGCTGCGCCAGAAGAACGCCGAGACGATCAACAGCAATAAGAGTGGAAATGCGGCGTTCCACCATGCATACGGCGTCGAAACGCTGCCACGGGCCCATTCGGATTGCGGTTTCTGGTTCCTGCTGATCAACCGCAACAGCGCATGGCT
The DNA here is from genome assembly GCA_964416775.1 of uncultured Ktedonobacterales bacterium. GTDB lineage: Bacteria > Chloroflexota > Ktedonobacteria > Ktedonobacterales > JADMIN01 > CAYQFU01. The sequence continues at coordinate 14,860 of CAYQFU010000122.1, read as the reverse complement.
CAGCGCCACAATGGCGATACCCCCGACGAGAAGGCCCACGAGCACCGCGCACCATCCCGCCGCCCAATGTAGGTCCCACGGCACACTCACTCCGGCATTGAATGGCATAGCGACCAGAAAGTAATAGGCTGCCACAGGACGGCGCAGAGGATCGGCCACATAGGGTAACAGGTGGATGCGCGCCGTGCGCGGCACATCGCTCGTCAGTAACGCGGAGATGTTGATGAAGCGGTTTCGCAGACCATACCCGATTGCCGGTGCCATGCCCATCAGTGTGCCAATCAGGCATCCAGCCGCGTTGAGCGCGGTACCACGCCAGAAGGCGAGACCCTCGCTTGCGCTGCCGCGGATGCGCTTGATCGCCAGGGGCAACATCCAGAGGGCGCAGGCCGCTCCATAGCAGGCGATCAATGGATCGATCCAGAACGCCAGACCAGTCAGCAGGCCGACGAGCACCCACAACCTGCCTGTCGCGGTACCGCCATGCCAGCGCTGGGCGATCGTGACCGTGAGCAGCATCAGCGCCGTTCCCAGCACCAGCGTCTCGACATACCCACCGAGCATGCGCAATTCGCCCTGCGTCACATACAGCGGCGGAAACGCCGCCAGCATCATCGCGGGCAAGCCAGCCCGCTCCCCGTAGAGCTTCTTCGCCAGTGCGCCTAACAGCGGCACCAGCAGGAGGGACTCCGCCAGTGTGACGGCGTGTAGTACCCAGGCATGTGGACCGAATACCGCGATGAGCGGTGCGGCAAGGTAGGCATCCCAGCTCCCCATGTACGCCTGACCGTAAAAGTAGATCGGGTGCGATCCGCGCAGGATATTTTCCGCCTGGATGCCAAGCACCGCTTCGTCGCCGTCCATCATGCCGTGGGCGCGGATGACGACGAACAACCGTACAGCCACGGCGAATGCCAGGGCGAGCAATAGCTGCCACTGGGAGCCCGATAGCACCGTCGATGCGCGCCTCACTTCCTGGCGTATGCGCGATAATCGCCTTCTTGCCGGCACGGGAGGGAGCGTCTCGAGAACACCACTTGTCGGATGCATGTGAGTACTATCACTCCTGTCCGCTGAGCTAAAGCATTTTGCCCGCGATGACGGTGATCCATCCCATTACTGGCAGGAGCCAGAGGTCAGGCAACATCCACAAGGCAGCGGGACCCAACAGCCACGTGTAATTGCGATTGGTAAGCCGGTCAAGAGATGGCAGACACAATAAGGCTGATAGCATGACGCCTGTCGTGACGCGCTGGACGGCCCACACGTCGAAATAGGACGAGGTGTTGAGCATCACGACAAACAGCACGATATTGGCGAGCAGCGCCCATACCGCCACACTTCGCGCCCGCCTGACAAGTGCCCACAGGGCAACGCCTCCACAGATGACCGCGGGGAGCACGACCGAGACGATGGCGATCGTCGCTTCCATGCGCTCGAAGGGCGTCCACGGCCACAAGGCGAGCAGGCCTTGAAACGGGATCAGCACAGGTCGCACCTTCGTCGGGGGGCCCGACGAGCCGAGCCAGACCTGTAGGAACGCTGCGTAGAGTGCCATCGGTGCGACGGCGAGGCCCAACAGCAGCGCCGCCCGACGCCAATTGGCAGTCACCCGCGCGTACCAGCTCTGCGCTCCATGGGCCTCGAGCAGAAGCGCGGCGCTATACAGCACGGCAAAGAGTGCGCTCGTCTCACGAGTCAATATCGCCAACGCAAAGCTGAGGCCCGACCAGATGATGCGGCGTCGGCCCGCGAAATCGAAACAGTACACCGCGAGCGCGACCAGCGCGTAACTCAGAGGCTCGGTGAGGTCTCGTTGTAGACCGATGACCAGACCTGGATAGAGACCATACACCAGCGCGAACCACGGTGACCGACCCTTACGTGCCAACCAGAGTGCAAGTATCCACGTGCCTCCGACGATGGCAAGCACATTGATGGCAACCAGCGTATAGGGAACGAAGTACGGCTGGCCAAGCGCAAGCATCCGCGCCAGCATGGGGTAGAGGATGCGCATGTAGCGGTAGACAGGACTGTCGACGTAGTAGCGCGCATGCACCGGATCAACGGCGATGAAGTAGCAGAACTGGCCGTCGTACCCTGCCGGGAGCGTATATCGAAACTGGGGGTCGTACCTGATGATGGAGCTGGCGTGACTTTGTGTGACGTAGGGCAGTCCAAGGACAATGAAGTCATGAATGTCGTGGCCGGCGACAAAGTATCCCACGAGCCACAGCGCATAGAGCAGGAGCACACTGGCCGCCACTGCCCGCGGGGAGGATGCCCATTTCCACGGGCGTGACGACGTCAGCCGGTGACGTGACGTGTCGAATTCGGCCGCCTCCTGCTCCCCATGGTGCGCGGCGTCGGCGATCCGTGATACCTTCGTTGTTCGTACCAATGTCCAGCGCATACCCTACCCGTACCACCCTCACACAACCCGACTTCGATTGGTCTGTCGCACTCCTTCACCACATATAACGTGCTGACTCCTGTACCTCTGGGCGTGCGTGCTCTGGGGCCGGATCACGTATCCACCCCTCACGCGCGCCCCACAGCTGACACCGCATCGCGCTGGTCCCGCTGGTTCGCGCCTGGCTCGGTCGCGCGACACCGCGCGTACCACCAGCTCGCCGCGTACAATCCCAGCCAGGGCGCGAACGCGAAATAGTTGGCCAGGGACCGGAACGCGAAGAACAGCGGCACGAGCCCCAGTAAGGGCAACACCGGCAGCAGCCGCTCCCGCCACCGCACCCCGCACCACATCACCGCGCCGAGCGCCGCCACCTCCAGCGCCGCATACACCCACTGTGGCGCGTATGGCAGCGCATGCCCGATGGAGAGCGCGATCAGCCCCGTCCCGTATGGGAACAGCGGCTCGCCCATCGGCAGCCACAGGCTGTGCACCCATGCCCCTGGCGATGCTACCAGATACGGCAGGTTCGGCAGCAGAAACGCCCCTAGCGCCACCACCCCGCGCCGCGCCGCCTCGCGCCATCCCCGCGCCCGTAGCACGTCCAGTGCGAAGAACGGCACGAACAGCCAGCAGTACTGCTTGAACGCGCACGCCAGCCCCAACAACACCGGACCCATCCAGCGCCGTTCGCGATAGTGCCACGCTGCCAGCACAAGCGCGATACACACCACCTCCGTATCCGCCCGCAGCGAGTACGCCTGCACGGCTCCCCCCGCCGCAGCCGCCAGCGCGGCCCACCTCCGCACCCCCACCGGCGCCAGCCAAACCAGCCACCCACCCAGCGCGGCATAGACGAGCAGGTGCAGCACCACGATGTTGCCTACACCTGCCCAGATCAGCGGCACGTACACCAGGAACGACAGGGCTGGATAACTGTGCGCGATCGCGGGATCCAGCTCCCCGTGCAGGCTCTCCGGCGACGCAAGATAGAGTCGCTCCACCGCCAGCACCGCATCGCCGTTGGGGACATCCTCCGTGTCCGCCCAGATGCCCCGCCGCACTGGCGTCACCGGCGCGCTGGGAAAGCTACGCAGCGCCCGCCCAAACGCGTTCGCACTGGTGTACGGATCCTCTCCCTCCACCACCAGCTCCGCATTCACATGCGTATAGGCGATAGCGTCTGTTGGATACTGCACCGGCGAAGGCAATGCGAACGTCAGATACGCCGTGAGTCCCAGTACCACCAGCGCTTCCAGCGCGAGCGCTGCCGCGGCCGCCAGCGCCACCAGGTGCACCCGCGAGTAGACCCTCCGCCACGGCTCCGGCACGGCTCCACGAATACCCGCGCCGATGGCGCACGCCAACCCGGCCGCAGTCAGCGCGCCCGTCAATACGCCGCGCGCTGGTGCGAGCGCTCCCTGCGCGGTGGATGCCGCCGCGCTGGCCAACAGCAGCCCGCTCGCCGCGACCACCAACGCGTACCGCCCGGGCAGCGCCGCCCGCCATGCCCGCGCCTCCGCCGGCCGCGCCGGCGCGCGCTCCGCGGTGCGCGTCCGCACTCCTTGGCGTCTCCCGCTCGTCGCCACCGCCCTCATGCCTCACCCCCGCCACAGCCCAGGTATCCATCCTCTCCGCACCCCTCACGGGATGACCCTCGGGCGCCCGCCCTAGCATAGCATGGCTGCACGCGACTGTGTACCAGGTATGCGTCAGATGGTTGCACCAAGAACAGGGGGCTGAAGGAAAGGAACCGGACCAAGACGACGCTCTCGACGACGCAACGTTTCTCGGCCATGTCGCAGGCACCAACCACATGTGTATCTCCGTCGTCGCGTCCGCGAACCGGTCCGACCTCAATGCACTAATGCCTGTACGGTCGTATACGTGCCAGCCACCACCACGATCCCCACGACCAGACTCATAAGGGTTCCCGCCAGCAGCGTATTCGCTGATAGTTTGCGGTGATGCATCTGGCTATCCTCGCGCCCTGCAGCAGGAAGGGGCAGGGGGTGAGAGCTCTTCGCCGCTAGCTCACCTGATCGAACAAACAGCAGGCCGAGCGCCAACCACACCAACCCCAATACGACTGGTCGCACCAGCATGAACCCCGGCCGCAGCGGGACGCCAAGCAGGTAGGGACCAATGCTCTGGCTCAATGAGAGGTCGAAGTTGAGCGGCAGGTGGTCCATCGTCAAGGCATAGCCGACCACCCCCGCCGCCAGCCCGGTCCATGCTACACGCGCCTCCGCGCTCCACACCGATTGGACCCGTGCCAGCCACCGAATGGCTACGCCGATACAGATGATGATACCTGGCAACAGCCATACGTCGTGATGTTCCCACGTCACAGGTGAGACCAGCACCATCGTGCACAGCGCCCAGCCGTACCCTATCAGCTCGCGCGCGCCATCGCCGGTCTCCTCACGCGCCGCTTGTGTAGCGAGCCAGTTCCTCCAGCCTCCTGCCGAGCGCAGCAACACCACCACAAACCCGATCCCAACCGCTCCAGCAAGCACGTATCCGACCGGAAGCGTAAAGGGGCCCTGCGTGCCCCCAAGCAGGCGCGTGATCCAGTACGGCACGCGCATGAGCGCCTCGTTAGCGGGGCGCAGCACATGGTCACCGCCGTTCGTTAAAATCAGCCGTGCATTCGCGATTCCGACCGGTCCAACCACAACAGCCGTCAGCAGCGCCAGCGCCAGACACGACAACGCCGCGCCGCGCACAACACGCCACCTGCCCCGCAAGGCGTAATACCCGACGACCACGACTGGAAAGAGCTTGATAACGACCGCGACACCCAGGAGTGCGCCAGCCAGCCCCGGCCGCCCATGTCGCTCCAGCAGGTACGCCAGCAACAAGAGCAGCAAGATGAGGCCGTTGATCTCGCCGTATCCCAGCGTGAGCGAGAACGGCAGATACACCATTGACACAAGCGCCGCGATGGCCCACACGTGCCACGTGTCCGCCGGCGAGCCCCAACTCACGAGACAGATTGCATTGACAGTCTGCCTGTGCCGTGGCACTCGGAGACGCCCCGCTTCGCCCTGAGCGTCGCCTGAGGCAACCGTGTCCCCACGGACGAGTGCTGACCCGAGCGCGTCGCGGAGCACCACGGCAAGCAACATCGTGCTGCCGAGCCAGCACACCACATTCAGCGCGATCCACGTGAGCCGTGCCGCGTCGTACGGCAGCAACGTGAGTGGCACTTGCAACACGGCCAGCACGGGAGGATACACGTACAAATCCAGTGGCAACTGAGCGCGGTGTGCTATAGCGGCTGCCTGGATGACGTGCAGATCGTAGATGTTCGCTGACGCGTGGTCCCGCACGGCCAGCGCCGCACCGTAGTAAGTGGCGAAGTCAAAGCCCTGCCCCGACGCTGACAGAAGAACAAAAATCGTTCCTGACCAGTACGCGCCTGCGCTGAATAGCACGGCAATAGGCAGCACTCGCCGCAGCGCCTGTCCCAATCTTCCTACCACGTACGCAACCATTCCTAAAGGATCCGACCGCCACCCTCAGCCCGCCCAGTATAGCCGTCCCCATCGCTGCGGGCAATCATCACCCCGCCATGGGTTCCACCCAAAACACGCGGTTCGACTCCGCCCAGGCGGACTTCGCGGCCGCAGACCATCCAGGCGCGATTTCAACCGCCGGCGCCTTGCCACCTCCCCGTTTTTGGGTGGAACCGCGTCAGACGGTTGGACTGTATTGGCCAGAACCCCTACCTTACCTCACCACCGCCTCCGCGCCCGCGGTTTGCGCACCCCGCAAAGTCCACCCCACCTCCCCTCGTCGCCGCCCGCGCCCGCTCCGCC
>CAYQFU010000122.1:5767-8523 GCA_964416775.1 uncultured Ktedonobacterales bacterium | reverse complement strand
CGACCGATGCCCATCCGCCAGCTGCCAGCTGATGTCGCCGCCAAGATCGCCGCGGGTGAGGTCGTGGAGCGCCCCGCATCGGTCGTCAAAGAGCTGGTGGAGAATGCCATCGATGCCGGCGCCCTTCACATCCGCGTCGAGCTGATGGCCGGCGGCCTCAGCCTCATCCGCGTCACGGACGACGGCCGCGGCATCCCCCCGGACGAGCTGCCCCTCGCCTTCGCCCGCCACGCCACCAGCAAGATCGGCGTGCTCGACGACCTCGAGTGCATTCGCACCCTCGGCTTTCGCGGCGAGGCGCTCGCCAGCATCGCCGCCGTCGCGCGCGTCACGCTCGTCAGCCGTCCCCACGACGCACCCGCCGGCGCTCAGCTCGCGGCCGAGGACGGCGTGCTCGGCGCCGTCTCCCCCATCGGCGCGCCAGCGGGCACCAGCGTCACCGTCCGCGACCTCTTCGCCGACGTGCCGGCCCGCCTCAAGTTCCTCAAGACTCGCGCGACCGAGACCGGCCACGCGCTCCACCTTCTGGAGCAGTACGCCCTGGCCTACCCTGAGATCCGCTTCGCCGCCGCCAGCGAGGGCCGCCAGGTCTTCGCCACCCCCGGCGACGGCAAGCTCTTCAGCGCGCTGGTCGCCGTCTATGGCCTGCGCGTTGCCGAGGAGATGGTCCCCTTTGGCGGTGCTGACGACGACAACCCGCCTGCAGCCCTTCCCGTCGCTCCCCCGTCTGGCGACGATCGGCCGCGCGTCCACGGCTACACCAGCCGCCCCACCTGCTATAAGGCCACGCGCCAGAATCTCTCCTTCTTCGTCAACCGGCGCTGGGTCCAGAGTCGCACCCTCAGCTACGCCGTCGAGGAAGCCTACCACTCGCTGCTGCTCGCCGGCCGCCATCCCATCGCCGTCGTCAACGTCGCCATTGACCCCGCCCTGGTAGACGCCAACGTCCACCCTGCCAAGACGGAGGTCAAGTTCTTGCGCGAGCGCCAGGTCTACGCCGCCGTGCAGCGCGCCATCCGCGCCGCCGTGGTGGCCACGGCCGAAACGCCCGAAGTCTCCCCACACGCCTTCGCCATCCCCGCCTGGGGCATGCCTGCCGCCTCGCCTCCCGACGACATCGCCGCCACAGCTGGTGACGACACATCCGATGCCGCCGTGCCCGAAGCCCCACTGCCCGCGCACCAGCCGCTCTGGGCCGGCCTCGCGCGCCTCGCCCAGCCCAACGGCGACGACGCCTCCGCTCCCTCCGACGAGCAAGGCGCGCTCGCTCCACGCGGCGCCGACGGTGGCTTTGCCGTCCCTGGCGTCGCACCGCGGGCCCCCGTCGGCGGCGCCCGCCTGCCCGTCCTGCGCGTGCTGGGCCAGGTCTCCCAGGCCTACATCATCACCGAGGGTCCCGACGGCGTCTACATGATCGACCAGCACGCCGCCCACGAACGCATCCTGCTCGAGCGTATGGTGGCCGAGTGGCGCGCCCGCGCCGTCTCATCCCAGCTCTTGCTGGAGCCGCTGCCCCTCGAGCTCTCCCCCACCGAGCGCGAAGCCATCGAAGACCACCTGGACGCCCTCCGCGGCCTCGGCTTCGAGCTGGAGCCGTTCGGCGGCGATGCGCTGCTCGTCCGCGCCGTCCCCGGCGTGCTGTCCGGCCAGGCCCGCGCGCAATCCCTGCGCGACCTGCTGCTGGAGCTGGCCGGCGGCGACGACGCGGCCGCCCGCCACGGCGAAACCTGGGAGGAGCACGCCCTCGCCAACGTCGCCTGCAAAGCCGCCATCAAGGCCGGCCAGACCCTCTCCCCCGAGGAGCAGCGCGAGCTCATCCGCCAGCTCGAAGCCACCGACGCCCGCCAGAGCTGCTGCCACGGCCGCCCCACCATGGTGCACCTCAGCCTCGACGCCCTCGCGCGCCAGTTCGACCGCCGCTGATCCTCACCACCACCGCCGCGCCTCCACCGGCTTGCCCGAGCGCTCCGCCACCACCGCCGCCAGCTCGTCCGGCGTCACCGCCACCGCTCCCGGCTCCGCCTGCGCCCGCACCACTGGCGTCACCTTTGCCGGCCACGCCACGCTCGCCCCATCCCGGCCCTGCACCACGTACATGGTCCTGTTGCGCGCCGATATGTACGTGATACCCGCCACGGCATTCCACCGCAGGAGCACACTGCTCTCTGGCCCTGCCATGCGCAGCCCGAGCGCGTCCGCCCGAATCGTCATGGTTCCCCATGCCCGCACTGCCGCGACGAGCATCAGACACCCGAGCAGCGCGCCAACGCCCAGCAGCGTCGCCCACATAATGTTCATCCAGCTGATGAGCCCATTGACCACGTCCGGCACCCTCACCAGCTGCAGCATGCTCAGCGTCCACACCGCGGCCGCTGCCCCACCCAGGCACAGCAGCGCCCCAATTCCCCCAGCGATGCCCCGCGCGCGGTTCGTCGTCACATAGGTGGCCAGACTATAGACCGGTCCTGGCTCCGCCGTCACCTGCATCGTCTCGCCAGCGTCTGGCTGTGGCACGGGCACGGGCGGCAGTGGCGGCAATGGAGGTGCCGGCCGCGCGGCGGGCGGAACGCGCCGGGTATCTTCGCGCAGCTCTGTAGTGAAGCTGCGCGGCACCAGTCCCGTCCGCGCCTGGATCACCGCCAGCAGCCGGGCGCTTTTGCCGGACGGCTTGTCATATGCCGCTCCCCGGTCATTCCACCAAATCGTCGTCTCCGCGCCGTAGAGCGTATACCGCCGGCGCTCCGCTCGTGAGCCAG
>CAYQFU010000122.1:0-5667 GCA_964416775.1 uncultured Ktedonobacterales bacterium | reverse complement strand
TCGAGCACCGTGTGCCAGGGTGAGAAGATCAATGCGAGCAAGCCCACTACGTAGGGGATGCTCAGGACGCCAGCGGCGATGCGCAACCTGCTCCAGAACGGCGTGCGCCAACCGCTTGCGGGATAGTCGACCACCAGCGGCGCCGCCACGATGTCCGGCGCATCGCCCTCGTGCACCGCGTAGCGCGCCAGCGGCACCGCGTCTTGATCGCCCTCGATCGCGGCCAACCGCGTCCGCATCCGGCTCCGCGCCTTCCACATCTGGCGCCAGGCCAAAGCGAGGAGTCCAACGATCACAGCGTAGACCGCCAGGAGCAGCACCGCCATCCCGATGTTCAACCCGCCAGGCTGCTGGATGTCGTCGTAGGTGAGCCATCCCGTCGCGACAAACGCGGCGGCAAGCGCTATCACCCAGGCCGAGCGCAGCCACCAGAAGCGATCGAAAAACGGCATCCCCCGTTTCATCTCACCTCAACCGTCCTCATTCCCGCCGCCCCGTTCTCGACCGCTCCATATCTCCACTCCCCACTAACCACGCAGTTTCCCCACCTCCCCATCCTTCCTCCGTGTAACTCCGCCCCCTCCTTCCCGCACGCCCTAATACTTGTAGACGTGCATCCTCGCCTCCTCCTCAGCCGTCCGCTCCTTGAAATACCCGCTCTCCAGCCGCTTCACGGCCACGTACGCCGCCGCCAGCATCGGCCCGAGCGCCTCCGTCAGCACCGCGTCCGCCTCCAGCGCGTCCAACGCCGCGTCCAGCGACTCCGGCAGCCGCCGGATACCCCGCCGCTCCCGCTCCTCCTCGCTCAGATTCCCTGGATCCACGTCCACCGGCTCCCCAGGATCGAGCCCCCGCCGCACCCCATCCAGCCCCGCCGCGATCAGCCCTCCCAGCGCCAGGTAGGGGTTCCCGCTGTGGTCCGCCGGCTTCAGCTCCAGATTCGTGGACTCCGCCTCACGCCCCCAGAACGCCGACGGCACCCGAATCGCCCCCTCCCGGTTGTCGAACCCGTACGCCGTATACGCCGAGCTCCAGAAGTGCGGCAGCAGCCGCCGGTACGAATTCGGACTGGCGCACGTCAGCGCCAGCAATCCAGGCAAGTGCTCCATCACCCCGCCGATGAAGTGATACGCCAGCTCGCTCAGCCCGCCGCGCCCCTGCGCGTCATAGAGCAGATTCCGATTCTCGTTGGGCGTGCCGGCCGCTCCCCACACGCTGAAGTGGATGTGCGCCCCGCTCCCTGCCTGGTCCAGGAACGGCTTCGCCGCGAACGACGCGATCACCCCATGCTGCCGCGCCACCCCCCGCACCGTCTCGCGCACGATCAGCACATTGTCCGCCGCCCGCAACGCGTCCGCATGCCGGATCGAAAGCTCCTGCTGGCCCGGACCCAGCTCCGGCATGAACTGCTCGACCTGAATCCCCTGCTGCTCCAGCGTCCGAATCGTATCGTCGATGATCTGCGCCGACGAATCGAACCCGATACTGCTGTAGCACAGGCTCCGGTCGAACGGCTCATACCCGCCAGGAACCTCCCGCGCCAGGTAGAACTCATGCTCCACCGTCGCCTGCACCGCCAGCCCCAACTCCCGCGCCGCCGCCTCCATGCGCTTGAGGAACGTCCGCGGGCACGCCGCCCACGGCTTCCGGTCCAGCCCCAGCATGTCGCACAGCATCATGCCGCTGTCCGGCACGTACGGCAAGACCACGAACGTCGCCGGATCGGGCACCAGCCGGAACTCCCCCACCGGTCCCATGCCCTCCACCGGCGCCAGCGCATCCACCCCCGCGAACGCCTGCATCGCCAGCGACTGCCCGATCCCCTCCGCCATACGCCGCGCCAGCCCGTTCACATGCGTCGCCTTGCCCCGGATGATTCCCCCGTTATCGCAATACATGAAACGCACCAGGCGCAGATGCGCCTCCTGAGCCAGCTGGAGCACCACCTGAGGGTTCATCATGACCTCCTCGCAAGAGTTGGCTGTTGTGCGGTCGCCACACCGCCGCGACCTAATATGGAGGAACGTGGCACGCTATTCACGTATACTGCATGGCGCACCCCTGTCAAGCGCCAGCCAGCTCACGAGGTGATCCCTATGCGCGCCATCGACCTCAGCGCCGTCCCCGTCGTGGACAACCACTGCCACGGCTTCTACCGCCCGCGCGCCCCATTCACCCTGGCCGAGTGGCGCGCCTGCTTCACCGAGTCGCGCGATCCCCTCACCCGCTGCGAGCACGTCGCCTCCATGCTCCTGTACCGCGCCATGCTGCGCGAGCTAGCCGCCTTCCTGGGCTGCGCGCCCACCGAAGACGCCGTCCTGGCCGCGCGCAACGCCCGCGACGCGCTCGACCTCCTCGCCGCCCTGCTGCGCGCGGCCAACATCCACACGCTGCTCGTCGACCAGGGCTATCCTCCCGCCGACGCTACCATGCCCGATGCTGAAGCCGCCGCGCTCGGCGCCTGCCGCGCCGCCCCCATCCTGCGCCTTGAGACCCTCATGCAGCGGCTCATCCTCGCCCATCCGACCCTCGACGCCGTCGGCGATGCCCTCCGCGCCTCCCTCGCCGACGTGCGCGCCCAGGGGTACGTCGCGCTCAAGAGCATCGTCGCCTATCGCACCGGCCTTGCCATCCGCACCTGGCCCCGCGAAGATGCCCTCGCCGCCTTCGCCGAGGCACGCCAGACAGCAGAGCGCACCGGCGCCCTTCGCCTGGCCCACAAGCCCCTGCTCGATACCCTGCTCCACATCGCCTTCGTCGAGGCCGCCCGCCAGGAAGTCCCCATCCAGTTCCACACCGGCTACGGCGACACCGACGCCGACATGCTCCTCGCCAATCCACTCCATCTCCGTGCCGTGCTCGAAGATCCCGCCTATCGCGGCATGCCCGTCGTCGTCCTCCACGAAGCCTATCCCTACACCCGCGAAGGCGCCTATCTCGCCGCCGTCTACGATCGCGTCTACCTCGACCTCTCCTATGCCATCCCGTTCCTCGGCCTCGGCGAGATGCTCGCGTTCACCCGCGCCGCCCTCGGCGTCGCCCCCCTCTCGAAGCTGCTCTACAGCTCCGACGCCGTCGGCCTGCCTGAGCTGCACTGGCTCGCCGCCCTGCGCGGCCGCCGCATCGTCGGCGAGGCGCTGGGCGAGTGCGTCGCATCCGGCGAGCTCACCCCCGCTGAGGCCGAGTCCGCCGGCGCCGCCATCCTCCGCGACAACGCGCTGCGGCTCTACAGGCTGTGACAGGAGGCGCACATGTCAGATCCACGAGCCACGCCGCACGCTAGCGCGAAACGGAGGCTCACCCGCGACTTCTGGATCTATTGGACCGGCCAGACCCTCTCCAACCTGGGCAGCTCGTTCACGCAATTCGCTCTGCCACTGATCGTCTATGTGCGCACCGGCTCAGCGCTCAATCTGGGCATCACGACCGCGGCTGAGTTCGTTCCCTACCTCCTGTTCGGCCTGGTGATCGGCGCATGGGTAGACCGGGTCAACCGCAAGCGCCTCATGATCGTGACCGATCTGGCGCGGGCAGCCATCATCAGCTCGATCCCCATCGCCGCGGCAGCCGGCGTGCTCTCGGTCGAGTGGATCTACGCCGTGGCCTTCCTCAGCTCCACGCTACGCATCTTCTTCGACTCCGGCGAGTTCGCGGCGATCCCGAGCCTGGTCGATCGCGACGCCCTGGTGGCGGCCAATGGGCGCATTCAGGCGAGCTACTCAGCTGGCCAGGTCGCCGGGCCGCTGCTGGCTGGGCTGCTGGTCCTCGTGCTCCCCTTGCCAACGGTCCTATACTTCGACGCGGCTTCGTTCGCCATCTCCGCGCTCTCCGTCGCCATCATCCGCACGAGCTTCAATCAGGACGCAGAGGAGCGCCCGCGGCAATCCATCCTGCGCGATGTCCTCGACGGACTGCGCTACGTGCTGCGCCATCCGGTCTTACGCAACATCTCGGCGATGATGTGCCTGGTCAACCTGGTCGGCAACGCGGCCACCGCGGAGGTGGTGCTGTTTGCGGTCCGGCAGCTGCACGCCAGCAAGACGGAGATCGGCTACCTCTATTCGGCCGGCAGCCTCGGTGTGGTGGTGCTGGCGCTGCTCGCCGGACCACTGCGCAGACGCTGGAGCTTCAGCCAGGTGGCCCTGGGGGCGTTGATGCTGAACGGTCTGCTGCTCGTCGCGTTCGCGTTTCAGCACAACTTCTGGATTGCGGCGGGCTTGTGGGCGCTCGAAGGCGGGACAGGTATCCTCTTCAACATCAACACGGGGAGCCTGCGGCAAAGCATCGTCCCCAACCACCTGCTGGGCCGGGTGATAAGCATTGCCAGCGTGCTGGCGTGGTCGGCGATACCCCTCGGGTCGATCGCGGGCGGTGCCATCATTCAGACTACGGGCCAGGTGGTGCCCGTCTTTGCTGCCGTCGGCGCGCTCACGTTCCTGATACCACTGGCCTTCTCCTTCACCGCTCTGGGTCATGCTGGCCGCTACATCCCACAGGCGGCGGCGTCACGCTACGCCGGCGCAGCGGATCCCAGCGTCGACGTTCCCGGCGCGGTCGAGCGGGCAACGCCGCCGCAACTGCAGGAGTAGCGGGCGCCAGGTCGTGATCGCGGCCGCTCACCGGAAGCGCCTGGTGTGTATGCCACTCCCAGCGCCTGAGCAGCCGACGACGCGTCCCAGACGATACCAATCTCATGCGAACCGGCCCGCAATCTGCTTGTCACGTCACGGCTCGTCCACCTGACCGTCTGGGTAGTGTCCGCATCACCGCCGAGACGCGTAGCGGGCCGCCAGGCGCCACCGCTCTGGTAACGAGAGGCAGGCACGCTCTCATGTACGCATCGCTCTATTCCTGGATCGTCTTCGCCCACATCGCCGCTGTCTTCGCCTTCCTCCTCGCCCATGGCGTCTCCACTGGCGTCGCCTTCAGGCTGCGCGGCGAGCGCAAGATCGAGCGTGTCCGCGCCCTGCTCGACCTCTCCCGCAGTGCCATCGCCTGGACCTACGCCTTCCTCGGCCTCGTCGTCGCCACCGGCCTGGCCGCCGCATACATTGGCCACTGGCTCGGCCACATCTGGATCTGGGCTGCCCTCACCCTCCTCATCGCCATCTCGCTCGCCATGGACCTCATCGGCGATCCCTATTACGACCGCCTACGCCAGGCCGTCGGGCTCGTCGAGGCCAAAGATCCCAAACGACCGGCCCATCCCGAGCCTGCCGGCGAAGAGGAGCTTGCCTCCCTGCTCCACTCCGGCGTGCCCTACCTGCTCGCCGTGATCGGCGGCGCCGGCCTCGCCCTCATCCTCTGGCTCATGGTCTTCAAGCCGCTCTAATGGCAGATGCCGATAGATCATCGTCTCCCCCTCCTTGCCGCTTCTGCGACCGACTACCGCGCCACAGCTCTGCGCACCGGCTACGTGGCGACAGACCCCCTGGGCCAGGCGTTACTCGAGGGCACCAGTCTCGTCGGCGTCGTCCCACAGGGACCGCATCTCCGCGCAATTCGCCAGCAAGAAGGCCAGTGTGCCCTGGGCTTCGACGCGGCCCTCTTTCAACACGACGATGTGATCGGCGCGGCGCAGCGCGGCGTGGCGGTGCGAGACAGCCAGGCACGTCACATCGCCGCTCGTGAGCAGACGCTCCCACAACACCCGCTCCGTCTCGACGT
>CAYQFU010000121.1:0-17218 GCA_964416775.1 uncultured Ktedonobacterales bacterium | reverse complement strand
TCGTTGAGCACCTCGACATTGATGCCCAGGCTTTGCAGCTCCTTCACCAGCACCTTGAACGACTCTGGCACTCCGGGTTCCATGATGCTTTCGCCCTTGACGATCGCCTCGTACGTCTTGACGCGGCCGACGACATCGTCGGACTTGACCGTGAGGATCTCCTGCAGGATGTTGGCGGCGCCGTACGCTTCGAGCGCCCACACCTCCATCTCGCCGAAGCGCTGCCCACCGAACTGGGCCTTGCCGCCCAACGGCTGCTGGGTGATGAGGCTGTATGGTCCGGTGGAGCGGGCATGCACCTTGTCCTCCACCAGGTGGGCCAGCTTGAGCATATAAATGTAGCCGACGGTGATGGGTGAGTCGAACGGCTCGCCGGTGCGGCCGTCGTAGAGCTGCACCTTGCCGCTGACGGGCAGGCCAGCCTGATCGAGGAGCTTTTCGATGTCGTCCTCGCTGGCGCCGTCGAAGACCGGGGATGCGACACGCATGCCCATCGCCTCCGCCGCCCAGCCCAGGTGCGTCTCCATGATCTGGCCGATGTTCATGCGGTGCGGCACGCCCAGCGGATTCAGGATGATATCCACCGGTGTTCCGTCCGGCATGAACGGCATGTCCTCCATCGGCAGGACGCGACTGATCACGCCCTTGTTGCCATGGCGGCCAGCCATCTTGTCGCCCGCGCCGATCTTACGCTTCTGCGCCACCGAGACACGCACGAGCTGGTTGACGCCTGGGGGCAGATCATCGCCATTCTCGCGCGAGAAGCGCTTGACCTCCACCACTTTGCCGTGCTCGCCGTGCGGCACGCGCAACGAGGTGTCCTTTACTTCGCGCGCCTTCTCACCGAAGATCGCGCGCAGCAGCTTCTCTTCCGCGGTCAGCTCGGTCTCGCCCTTCGGCGTGATCTTGCCGACGAGGATATCGCCCGGACCCACCTCAGCGCCGATGTACACCACGCCCGTCTCATCCAGATTGCGCAAGCCTTCTTCGCCCACGTTCGGGATGTCGCGCGTGATCTCCTCAGGGCCGAGCTTGGTGTCGCGGGCCTCGACTTCGTGCTTTTCGATATGGATGCTGGTGAACAGGTCTTCGCGCACGATGCGCTCGCTGATGAGGATGGCGTCCTCGAAGTTGCCACCCTCCCAGCTCATGAAGGCCACGAGGATGTTCTGACCCAAGGCCAGCTCGCCGTTTTCCGTTGCCGAGCTATCGGCAATGGCCTGGCCGGCCACGACGCGATCGCCCTTGGTGACGATGGGGCGTTGGTTGATGCACGTGCCCTGGTTCGAGCGCACGAACTTGCGCAGCTTATGCACGTGCTCCTGGCCCTCGTCGTCCACAATGGTGATCTCACGTGCGGTGGCTTTGACCACTTCGCCGTCCACACGCGCCAGCGCCACCTGGCCCGAGTCCGCGGCCACCTGCCGCTCGATGCCGGTGCCCACCACGGGCGACTGCGGTCGGAGCAGCGGCACCGCCTGACGCTGCATGTTGGCGCCCATCAAGGCGCGGTTCACGTCGTCGTGCTCGAGGAACGGAATCAGCGCCGCGGCCACACTTACAGTCTGCCGTGGCGAGATGTCCATATAGTCGATGCGGTCGCGGTTGTCCTGGACGAAATTGCCCTGGTAACGCGCCAACACGCGCTCGGTGAGGAAGTGCCCTTCAGCGTCCAGGCGCGCATTGGCCTGGGCGATGACGGAGCGCTCTTCGTCGTCGGCCGTCAGATAATCCACCTCATCAGAGACCCAGGGACGAACCTGCACTTCGCCCACGCCCGCTGCCTTCAGCTTGTCGGCCAAGGCCTGGTCCACTACCTCGCCAGCGGACGCGACCGGCCGGCCGTTGCCGTCCAGCACATTGGTGCGGAGGGTCTGGCCGATCAGCCGTGGGTCGTCCGCGGGGAAGTGATGGTACACGCGGCGGTACGGCGTCTCGATGAACCCGTAGGGGTTGATCTGCGCGTACGTGGACATGTTGCCGATTAGGCCGATATTCGGCCCTTCCGGCGTCTCGATGGGACAGATGCGACCATAGTGCGAGTGGTGGACGTCGCGCACGTCGAATCCGGCGCGCTCGCGCGACAAGCCGCCAGGGCCCAGCGCGGAGAGACGCCGCTTGTGGCCGATCTCGGCGAGCGGGTTGGTCTGGTCCATGAACTGGGAGAGTTGGCTGCCGCCGAAGAACTCCTTCATGGCCGCCACCACTGGCCGGATGTTGATGAGCTGGTTAGGCGTGGCGGTCTGCGCGTCCTGAATGATGGACATGCGCTCCTTGACCACGCGCTCCATGCGCAGCAGGCCCACACGGAACTGCTGCTGAATCAGCTCGCCCACCGAGCGCACGCGGCGGTTGCCGAGATGGTCGATGTCGTCCTTATGGCCCTGGCCGTTGTTGAGCTGAATCATGCGCCGCACGATGGCGACCACGTCGTCCTGAGTAAGCGTGCGGATGGTCTGCGGGATCGCGAGATCCAGCTTGCGGTTCAGCTTATAGCGCCCGACGCTGCCGAGGTCGTAGCGGCGGGGATGGTAGAACAGGTTGTAGACGAGGGTACGCGCGTTGTCGAGCGTCGCCGGATCACCCGGGCGCAGCTTGCGATAGACCTCCAGCAGCGCCTCCTCAGGCGTCTTGACGGGGTCTTTGTCCAGCGTGGTGGAGAGATAGCGATGATCGCCCGTATCCACGTCGGCGAAGGCCGCCAGCAGCCCAGCGTCAGTGCGCAGATCGGGAGTCTGGTCGGTCTTGCCCTGGTCGCGGTCGCCAATGGCGCCCATCGCACGCAGCAGCGTCGTAATAGGAATCTTGCGCTTGCGGTCGATCTTGACCGAGAGCAGATTCTTGTTGCTGGTCTCGAATTCGAGCCAGGCGCCGCGGTTCGGGATAAGCTTGGCGGCGAACAGCTGGCGGCGGGTAGCCTGGTCTTCCTCGGCGGTAAAATACACGCCGGGGGAGCGCACGAGCTGGCTGACGACCACGCGCTCGGCGCCGTTGATGATGAAGGTACCGTCCTTCGTCATGAGCGGGAAATCACCCATGAAGATGGACTTTTCCTGAATTTCGCCCGTCTCCTTATAGGTCAGGCGCGCGGTGACGTAGAGCGCGGCGGAATAGGTGGCGTCGCGCTCACGACACTGGTCCTCGGTGTACTTGGGCTCCTCAAAGGGATCGTCGGGAACGATGAACTCCAGCTTGAGGTTCTTGCCCGTGAAGTCTTCAATAGGAGAAATCTCGGCAAAGAGCTCTTTTAACCCCTCGCGCTTGAACCAATCGAACGAACTGAGCTGAACCTGAATGAGGCTGGGCATGGGGCGGATATCGGGGATCCGCGCGAAGCTCACGCGCTCGGGGAGGGAGACAGCTCTGCTCAGTGCCATGCGTGGATAACTCCTCTCGCCAGTCGACCGCGCCGTACGGCGTGCTCCGAGACCTCCGCGCGAGGCGCGGCGGCGGAGTGAAAGCCGCACCAGGGAAAGGTGCGGGGTCTCGGGGCCGCACTTGTGGATAACGAAAACACCGCATGGCAGTAACCACCGCACTCGAGGCCCACCTCAATGGGGGACCCTCGCGTGACGTGCGGCGACTGCCTTGAATCGTGCACAGAGACGCACCGTGCCGGATGAAGACCAACGAACGAACGATTGGCCGCGACGCCGTCCTTCCAGGGCGCCACGGCTCCCTGCGCCGTAGCGCCAGTGACCGCACCGCCCGCACCGGCTCGCGCACCGGCAGACGTGCGCAAGACTGGCACGTCGCCCGAACAAGATGCTGGGGTGACGTGAGATGCGTGAAGGGCGCGGCCGGCGTAGCTCGGCGTGATAGGGGGTAGGCAAGGTCGGATCGCTAGGTGACGGCGCGTCTCGTGCGTTCCTGGATGAGGCCGTATCGTGTGGGTCATGCCCCCAGTCACGGCCACGCGCCGGCTCTGCCGTCCGGCGCGCATAACTCCGCGGACTTAGATCATATCACGCCCATGTCAAGATGTCAAGGGTCTCATTCGCGACTTTTTCACCTCGCGTCTACCCCCGCGTCAAGGGCCGGCGCGCCGGGGCATGGCCGTTCTGTTTGGCACGGCCGGCACCATCGCCAGTGGTGCCGCCAGGCGGCAGCGCGCCGCCTGGCCGGTCCGGGAAGCGCGAGCGCAGATAGCGCAGGTTGCGCCGGCTGTAATAATACAGAAACACGAGCAGCAACACCACAATTACGATGGGGATGATGCTTCCGCCTGGCCCGGTGCTGCTGGCGTGCGGCGGATAGCGCAGGATACTGGAGCCGGAGGCGGCGAATACGACCGGGTGGTGATTGGTGTCCGTCAGCACCACAATCGCCGCCACGGGGTGCGTGATGCCGGCTGGCATCGGCGTCCAGTGCTGGCCAGCATCGGACGTGTGATAGATGTCGTTGTCCGTACCCGCATAGAGGGCGCCGGCCTGGGTCGGATCGGCGGCCAATGCCAGTACGCGCGACGAGCTGAGACCCGCCGCGTGCCAGGTCTGGCCGCCATCGCCGCTGGCGAACAGCCCCTGGCTCGTCCCGGCAAAGAGTACCTGGCCGGCGCGCGAGGCAGACCTAGCACCCAGCGCCAGCATGGTAAAGACGTCGCTCTTGGCTGGTAGCCCAGTCCCGCGCGAGACCCAGGTGGTGGCGCCGGCGGGCAGGGCGAACACGCCGGGGCCGCCGGCCAACGCCGCGTAGAGCGTGCTAGTATCGGCGTCGTACATCAGGCCGTACACGTTCGCGCCGGCCGGCAGTCCGGTCGCATCGGCCGTCCAGGTGTTGCCGGCGTCGGTGCTCATATAGACGCCATGCTGCTGCGTGCCGGCGTAGAGGGTCGTGGAGGCGCCGGGACCGAGGATGAGCGCCAGCGACTGCGGCACGTCGTCGGCCGGCAGCCCCTTGCCGCGCGGCTTCCAGGTGTCGCCATAGTCGCTTGTGAAGTAGATGCCGCTGCTGGTCCCGGCGAAGAGGGTCCCGCCTGCACGCGGATCGGCCACGAGGCCAGGAACCGCGGCGTTTCCGGGGATACCCGTGCTGGCCTGCACGCTGAGCGCCTCGATACGCGTCCGATAGACCTGACCGGCGGATGTGCTGGCATATAGCAGCTGCGGCACCTTGGGGTCATGCACCATCGCGAGCACAATGCTGTCGTCGTTCGGTCCCAGCACCTCCCATTGCCCGCTCGTGCGCACCTGACAGCCGGCCAGACACACAGTGGCGAGCAACGCGACGAGCAGCGTGACCAGCTCGCCGCGCCACCACCGCACCGTCTTCGAGGCAGGCGGCATCGTGTGCTCCCGTTCTACGACTTGTACCTGTATCGACAGCGGCCCGCACGCCCTGGCCGCGCCTGGACGTGTCATGGCAGGATATCGAGCTCCTGGCCCAGGCCCTGCTGGCGCGCCAGCTCATAGACGTGGCGGGCGACGGTCACGTCCTCGATCGCCAGGCCGAGCGACTTGAAGAGAGTGATCTCGTCGGGTGCGGTGCGCCCGGGCGCTTGCCCCGCGACGATGGCGGCCAGCGGCGTGGCGCGCGCGAAGTCGAAGTGACCCGCCGCGGCGGGAACGATCAGATCGCCGGCCTCGATGCGCGCCTGGTCGAGCGCGTCTACGGCGACGATGGCGCTGCGCTGCACGGTCAGGTCATCCACCTCGCGCCGGTCGGCCCAGTTGGACCCCATCACGTTGACGTGTGTGCCGGCCTGCAGCCACGCCCCGTGCACCACGGGCTCGCGCGCGGTGGTCGCCGTAATCACAATCTCGGCTTCGCGCACCGCTTCCTCCGCGCTCGCGGCCGGGCGCACTTCGACACCCAGCAGCGCCTCCATGTCCTGACAGAACGTGCGGCGGCGGGTCTCGTCGCGTCCATAGGCGCGGATGGTCTTCACCTGGCGCACGGCACAGACGGCCATGAGCTGCGTGCGTGCCTGGTCGCCGGTGCCGACGATGCCGACGAAGTTGGCCTCCGGCCGCGCCATGTACGTCGTAGCGACGCCCGAAGCTGCTCCCGTGCGCATGCGCCCCAGCCAATCCGCCTCGATCTGTGCTAGCAATCGTCCGTCTTCCGCCGAGTACAGCATCACCAGGAAGCGCACGCCTTCGCGAAACGCCGTGTACGCCTTGTAGCCGAGCACGCCCTGGCGGGGGGCCGCCGCCGTCATCATATGCAAGACACCGCGCCCATCCGGCAGCACGATGCGCGATCGCGGGACGTTCTGCGCTTCCCCGGTCGCAAGCTGACGAAACGCCAGGTCGACCATGCGGATCGCATCGGGCATGGACAGGACGCGACGCACGTCCTCCTCGCGAAGCACCAATGCCATGATTCCCTCGGTTCATAGAGCGATCTTGCGACCGGCGACGACTGGGACCACTGGGACCACGCGATGCGCCGCACGGCGCCACGCCGGACCGCCATCGCGGCACGGAGGCAGGTCGGTGGCGCCGTGCGGCTAACGCCGCCGGATGACGCGCTGCATATAAATGAAGGTCTCGACGATCTCGGTGCCGCGCTCAGTCTGCGGCGATGCGGGCGAGGTGACATGCTTGCCCTGCTCCAGCAGATCCGCCACCATCGGCAGCGCCGTCGTCACCAGCTGGCGGCTCGCCTGCGGGCGCGCGAGCCAGGACCTGAGCAGGCGCATACCGAGCGTGAGCGCCACGGCGCCCACCCCCGCCTGGGCAACCGCGCGCACGGCGGGCTGCTGCCAGAGCACGGCCGGCAGCGACGGACGCGCCACGACGAGGCTGGTGTCGCTGTTCACCTGGCCGGCTTCGTCAGATGCCGGACCAGCGTCGCCGATCGTCTCGGCCGCGCCCTCGGCCAGCGGCAGCTCCTCGCTGACGGGCCCTCGCTGCGCCGTCCCTTCGACCACACGCGTCGAGTCGGCCCGCGGCGCGGAGTGAACGCGCGCGCCACACTGAGGACACGTCTCGGCGATGAGCAAGTTGTCCGCCTCACAGACCGGACAGGTCATGGAGTCCTCCTCCCGGTTGTCTCGTGTGTCACCAACACCGCGCTTCGCGCGATTCTTGATGCATATAAGGAACGCGGCGACGCTCAGCCGCCCCCGACCGGAGCAAACAGCTCCACGCGGTCCCCATCGGCGAGCACGCTGGTTTCGCGCAGCACGTCCGCGCCGCGCCGGCCGAGGATAGCATCGTCGGGGCCCGCGCCCAGAGCGGCGGCCAGGTCGAGCAGCGTCGCACCGGGCGCCAGCTCCACACCGCGCTCCGGCTCGCCGCCGAGCAAATAGCGCCGCAGATCGCCGTACGCGGCCACCACCACGCGCATTACGCACCTCGCTTCCGCAGGATGTCCGCGATGGCATCCACGATGATCTCATTCTCCTCTATCGTATTGTAGAAGTGCGGCGAGATGCGTACACGGTCGGGACGCGAGTCCACGATGATATTGCGCTCCGACAGCGCGTGCACGATCTCTTCCGGCCGCTCCATGGCGAGCACGACAATGGAGCTGCGCTGGGCGCTGTCGGTCGGGCCGAGCAGGCGCCAGCCCTGCCCGCTGGCGCGGCGCGTCAGGTCGTCGGAGAGGAAGCGCGTGCGCTCGCGGATGCGTGGGACGCCGATCTCGTGCACGATGTCCATCGCCGCGCTGGCCGTGTACACCGGCGCGACCGCTGGCGTGCCGGCCTCCAGCCGGGCGGCATCATCGCGGAAGGCAAAGTCGGTGGTGCGGAACTGGAATTGATCGCGTGCCGCCCACCATCCGGTGATCGAGGGCTGGAGCCGCGGAATCAGCTCCTCGCGGACGTAGATCATTGCCAGGCCCGGGCCGCCCATCAGCCACTTGAGGGTGCCGGTCACGAGGAAATCGATGTCCAGCGCCTTCACGTCGAGTGGCATCTGGCCGGTGCCCTGGTAATCGTCCACGAGCAGATATGCGCCGCGACGGTGCGCCGTCGCGGCGAGCGCCTGAACGTCCTGCACGAAGCCGTTGAGGAAGAAGACGCGCGAAGTGGCCACCAGCGCCGTGCGGTCGTCGATGTGCGGTGTGAAGAGCTCCGCTGGCAGCGTCGTGTGGTCCGGGCTGGGCACAAAGTCCACCTCGAGCCCGAGCCGCTGGCGCGCGAGCCACTGGTAAGCCAGCGTGGGGAAGTCCATGTCCGCGAGCACCACCCGATTGCGCTGGCTGAAGTCGAGGGCGCTGGCGATCTCGCCCAGGGCGACCGAGACGTTGGGGGCCAGGGCGATCTCGTGCGGCTGCGCGCCGATGAGGCGAGCGAACTTCTCGCGCATGGCGGCCAGCTCGCCCATCCAGATCGTGTACCATGCCTGGGCGCCGTGCTCGTTCCAGAGCTCCTGGAACCGGGTCATGGCGTCCATCGAGCGGCGCGAGAGTGCGCCGAGGGAGCAGCTGTTGAGGTATGTCTTGCGCTGCAGGATAGGAAACTCAGCGCGATACGCTTCGAGCTCGGGATGGGGCGCCTGGGTGGGGGTCGCGCCCGCGTCGGCACGGGCTGAGGGGGATGAATTCGCTGGTTGGCGGGATGTCTTCTTCGACACTCTGGGCGCCGCGCCGGCACCGGCCGCGGTGGCATCGCGCTGCACGTCATACCTCCCGTACGCTTGCTGATCGCCGTCAACCCGCATTATAGCACGGGGGGAGGCACGTGATTGCGCGCCTCGTCCAGGCGTCGTAGCATAGGAGAAAGTGATCGCTCAGTTCGAGGAAGGACGATATGGAGCTATCGAACCGCCTGAAGAGCCTGCCACCGTACCACTTCGCCGAGTACAACCAGAGGGTCGCCGCGCTGCGCGCGGCTGGCAAGGACATCATCAACCTGTCCATGGGCGATCCTGATCTGCCCACGCCGGATGCGGTTGTGGATCGATTGTGCGAAACGGCACGCGGTCAGGTCAATCAGCGCTATCCTGAGTATGCCGGCATGCCAGACCTGCGCAGCGCGTTCGCGGCATGGTTCGCGCGCCGCTTCGGCGTGGAGCTGGACCCAGCCCGCGAAGTGCTGCCGCTGATTGGGTCGAAGGAGGGCCTGGCGCACCTGCCGCAGGCCATCATGGACCCAGGCGACGTCGCCCTCATGCCCGAGCCCTACTATCCCGTCTATCCCACGGCGGTGGCCCTGGCGGGAGGCACGTGTCTCCCGCTGCCGATGACCGCGGAGACCGGCTGGCTGCCCGATCTCGCCGCTGTTCCGGCTGAGGTGGCACAGGCGGCGAAGACCCTCTGGCTGAACTATCCCAACAATCCGACGGGAGCCAGCGCCTCGCTCGACTTTTTCGCCCAGGCGGTGGAATTCGCGCGCGCCCATGACGTCCTGCTGATTCACGACATGGCCTACTCGGAAGTCGCGTTTGACGGCGCGCGGCCGCCCAGCGTGCTGCAGGTGCCGGGCGCGCGCGATGTGGCGGTCGAGTTCCATTCGTTCTCGAAGGCGTACAACATGGCCGGCTTCCGGATCGGCATGATGGTGGGCAACGCCCTGGCGGTCGAAGGGCTGACACGCCTCAAGAG
The DNA here is from genome assembly GCA_964416775.1 of uncultured Ktedonobacterales bacterium. Classification (GTDB taxonomy): domain Bacteria; phylum Chloroflexota; class Ktedonobacteria; order Ktedonobacterales; family JADMIN01; genus CAYQFU01. The sequence goes on along the minus strand of CAYQFU010000121.1, from coordinate 7,723 downwards.
CAACGTGGACACGGGCATCTTCCGTCCCATCCAGCACGCGGCGATTGGGGCCCTGAGCCTTCCCGAGACGTGGCTAGCCGAGCGCAACGCCATCTATCAGCGGCGTCGGGACCGCCTGGTGGAGGCGTGCCGGGCATTGGGGCTGGAGACTGCATCGCCGTCCGCCGGCCTGTACGTGTGGCCGCGCGTCCCTGAGGGCCAGACCTCGTCGGCGTTCGCCTTGGATCTGCTGGACCGCGCGGCGCTGGCCGTGACGCCAGGGACCAATTTCGGCGCGAGCGGCGAAGGGCACGTCCGCATCTCGCTGACGGTGCCTGACGATCGCCTCGACGAAGCGGTCAGCCGGTTGCGAGCCGCTATCGCCGTGCGGGCGTAGAGGCTGTCACAGACTTGAGAGGACAAGAGCACGTCCTATTGATCTCAAGCTGGGAACCTGCGCCTGGATGGGGTACAGAGCACCGGCGCACCGGGGTGCAAGTAGCCGTTCGAGGGGGGGCGGGCAATGCAATCGGCCTACGACATAATAGCGGAGTGGTACGACGCACAGGTGCGTGATCGGGACGGCCTGCTGCCGTTTCATGAACTGGCGATCGGAGCGCTGCTTGAGTTGGCCGGCGAGGTGCGCGGGAGGGAGGCCTGCGACCTGGCTTGCGGGCAAGGCATCGTGGCGCGCGAGCTGGCGCGGCGTGGGGCGCGCGTGACGGGCGTGGATCTCGCGGAGCGCCTGCTGGAGATCGCGCGTCGCGAGGAGGCCAAGGCACCGCTGGGCATCGTCTACCGCCGCGACGACGCCCAGACGCTGGCGACGCTGCCTGATGCGGGCTTCGATGTCGTGGTCTGCAATTTGGCTCTCATGGACATCCCCAGGTTGGAGGGGGTTGTCACGGCCGTACGGCGCGTGCTGCGCGGCGATGGCATCTTCGTCTTCTCGGTCACACATCCTTGCATCGTGCCTCCGGGCTCATGGTGGACCATCGCGACGGAGGGCGGGCCAGGGCGCCACGTGCGCGGGTACTTCTCCGAGGGGTATTCAGTGCCGCCGCATGCTCCCGGGGTCCGTGGACGGGTAGGCACCTATCATCGCACGCTGGCGACCTACCTCAACACCTTCGCGCGGGCGGGGTTCGTCCTCGAGCGCGTCGCCGAGCCGCGTGCGGCGGGCGACGCGGCGGAGCGGCAGCCAGGCGCAACGGAGGCGCCGATGTTCCTGGTGGCGCGCTTCGGCGTGTCTCCCACGTCGGAGAAGTAGGGGCGCGCGACTGATTGAGACATGTGACTGCTCCTAGCGCTCACCGTCCAGTCTTTAACAGCCTTTAGGGCCCCGCACCCCTGCTCCTCCCGCGCTGCGGCGGGAGCCGGAAGCCAGATGAGGCCTCCCACATCCTCCGCCGCTATGGGAGAGAGCGTCAGAGGAAGCGCTCAATATCCCAGCCGCGCTGGAGAATGGTGCGCCAAGGGATTTCCAGCGCGGGCCGAAAGATCGGCGCCCGCTTTCCAGTCGCGCACCGAGGCTGCTATAATAGCCGTGGAGACGTGCGCAACGGTGGCGGGGCCGTGCGCCGTGACACTTCCTGCGCCGATGGAGGACACCAACCTATGCGCGAGCACCTGCGCATCGCCATCGATGGGCCGGCTGGGTCCGGCAAGAGCACCATCGGCGAGCGATTGGCCAAGCGTCTCGGCTATTTGTACGTTGACACCGGCGCGATGTACCGCGCCCTGACGCTGCTGGCGCTGGCCGAGGGCATGGACCTGGCGGACGCCGAGGCGATGGGCGCGCTTGCCGAGCAAGCGCATATCGAGGTGATTCCACCGACGGTGGATGACGGGCGGCAGTATACGGTGCTGCTCGAAGGCCGCGACGTGACGCCTGAGCTGCGCTCGCCCGCCGTCGAAGCGGCCATTTCGCAAGTGTCGGTGCATCCGCGCGTGCGCCGCGCCATGCGCGAGCGGCAGCGGGCCCTGGCCGACGACCACGGCGTCGTAATGGTTGGCCGCGACATTGGCACGGTGGTGTTGCCCGACGCGGACCTCAAGATCTACCTCATGGTATCCGTAGACGAGCGCGCCCGCCGCCGCCATGGGGATCTGGTGCTCACGCTAGGCGCGGAGGCGCCACCGTTCGAGCAGGTGCGCGCGGAGATCGTCCGGCGCGATATGCTGGATGCCGCGCAGTTGCGGCCGGCCGAGGACGCCGTGCTCATCCATACCGACGAGATGCAGGCTGACGACGTGGTGGCGAGCATCCTCACACTGGTGGAGCGTCTGCATGAAAGAGTATAGGTGGTTTTACGAGATCTTCCGTTGGCCGCTCACACTCATTACCTATCTCGTCGAGCGTCTGCACGTCGAGGGTGTAGACCGCATCCCGGCGAAGGGACCCGTGATCCTGGTCAGCAACCACCTGGCGTGGATGGATATTCTGACGGTCGCCGTGCCCGTGCGCCGCCACGAGCATCACATGGCCAAGTCCGAGCTCTTCCAGGTCCCCGTGCTCGGCGGCATTATCCGTCTGCTGGGCGCATTCCCCGTGCGGCGCGGCGAGAGCGACCGCGAGTCGCTGCGCCAGGCACAGGAGGTGCTGTCGGCCGGCCAGGTGCTGGTCATCTTCCCGGAAGGCCACCGCAGCGATACGCATCAAATGGCGGCGGGATTGCCCGGTGTCGCGCTGATTGCCATGCGCAGTGGGGCGCCCATAGTACCTATTGGCATCACTGGTACCGAGCACACGCTGAAGGGCTGGCGTATCGGACCGTGGGCTCCCCGCGTGCGCATCGTCTACGGCGAGCCGTTTACGCTGGAGAGCGGCGGCAGGCGCACGCGCGAAGATCTGGCGCGGGGCATTGACACGATCATGCGCCGTATCGCCGCATTGCTTCCCCCTGAATATCGCGGCATCTATGGTGAACTGGCGGCAGTGACCGTGCCGGCCGACGCCGAGCCCAGCGGTGCGCTCGCCAGCGCGACCGTCCCCGAAGCGGTCGACGCAGACGACGAGGACGCTTCCTCCCTGGGTGCGTGAGTCACCTGGGCGCCCACGCCTCCGGTCATCGCGGGTCGTGCCGCGCCTCCCTACCGCGCGCACTACTTCGCCATCATGTCGCCGCATGCCGTCTTGTCGGCCGAGCTGATGAAACGGTACGCTACGTGCTAAATGGCTCAGGGGTAACAACCCTCCGAGCCACGGAGACGTACACTGGCACAGGCGGACGCGTGATCCGATTGACTGGCGCGGCGCCCAAGCAGGGATGGCGGAGGCATGAGCGTGACGGCGGCATTCGCGACGGCGGCAGCGTCTCAATCGACATCTTCTTTAGCGGTGCCACTGCTCGGCGCTGGGTTGGCTGGACTGCTGACTCTGGCGCTCAGCTTCGGCGTGATGCGCTTCTGCACGTGGCGCGGCTGGCTCGACATGCCCTCGGCGCGGCGCGTGCATACGCGGCCCGTGCCGCGCCTGGGCGGTGTAGCCATCTTTCTCTCATTCCTGGTCGTGTCGCTCATGTTCTTCCGTCCGCACAGCGCTCACGAGGGGCGTGTGTACGCCGGGTTGTTGGTGGCGGCGGTGCTGGTAGTGGTGGTGATGGCCTACGACGATGTGCGCGGGCTGCCGCCGCTGCCGCGCCTGGGCGTGCAGACGCTGGCGGCGCTGATCGTCATGTTCCCGGGTGCCCAGGGCACGCTGATTGAAGTCATCCACAACCCACTCATCGCGGCCAATCAGAGCCGCACGTTCCTGCCCCTCTGGATAGCCGTGGTCTTCACGTGGTTCTGGGTAGTGGGCATGATGAACACGGTCAACTGGATGGACGGCAGCGATGGGCTGGCGGCCGGTATCATCACCATTACGGCCTCGGTCATGGCGGCGATCAGCTGGATGCTCGGGCAACCCGGCCCGGCCTTGCTCTGCGCCATACTGGCTGGCGCCACGCTGGGATTCCTGCCGCTGAACTGGCATCCCGCGCGTCTCTTCATGGGCGATAGTGGAGCGATGTTCCTCGGGTTGTCGCTGGCTGTGCTGGCGAACGTCGGTGGCGCCAAGCTCGCGACGATGTTGCTGTTGCTGGGCGTGCCGATCCTCGACACCGCGCGCGTCATCGTACGCCGGATGCGACGGGGGCGCTCGCCACTGCACGTCGATCGCTCGCACCTGCACCATCGGCTGCTGGCGGGCGGCTTCACGCAGCGGCAGATCGCCCTGCTCTTCTACGGGGTGACGGCGGCGTTCGGCGGGCTGACCATTCTGGCCGCTTACCTGCAGGTGCACATCCACGCGTGGGGTATGCGCACGCATCTGCTACCCTGGCTGGAGGTGCAAACCAGCGAGGTTCCCACGCTGGTCGGATTGGCCCTCGTCGCCATTGTGATGGGCAGCATCCTGGGACTGGCGATCTGGCGCCGGGCCTATCTGAAGGCGCACCGGCCGTGGGCGCTGCCGCCGTCGTCCTCCAGCTCACACCACCAGCTGCGCGTGCCCGTAGGGCGTTAGCGGTCACCCTGCGGGCGCCCTCACGGAGCGGCATGGGTCCAATGCGCGGGTATCACTCCCACTTGAACGTGCGCGCCGCCACGCCCAGGAAGACGATGGCCCAGCCCGCCAGCAGCGCCAGGCTCCCCAACGACACCGCGCCACCAGGCGTCATGGCGCCGCGCAGGGCGCTGGTCAGCGCGGCCGCCGGCAGGACGGCTGCCGGACCCTGGAGCCATCCGGGCAGGTGGTCCACCGGGAGGATACTGCCACCCAGCATGAGGAACAGCAGGTAGAGTGCGTTCGCGCCGGCGAGCGTGGCCTCCGCGCGTAGCGCGCCGGCCATCAACATGCCGAGGCCCGAGAAACACGCCGTGCCGATCAGGAATACCGCGAGCGCCGCCCAGAACGAGCCTACCGGCCGCCAGCCGTACAGAGCGACGGCGAGCACCACCAGCAGGATGGTCTGCGCAACCTCCAGGGCCAGGACGGAGAGCCCTTTGGCCAGCAGCAGTCCCTCGCGCGGGAGCGGCGAGCTGCCCAACCGCTTGAGCACGCCGTAGTATCGCTCGTACGCCGTGGCGATGCCCAGACTCACCATGCCAGTGGACATGATGGCGAGCGCCAGCATACCTGGCAACAGGTAGACGATAGGCTTGCCGGCGGAGGCGGGGAGCACTTTGAGCGAGGCGAAAAACACCAGCAGGACTGCCGGCACGATGATGGTGATCAGTACGCTCTCACCGCGCCGCATGGTGAGCGTCAGCTCGGCACGCGTCTGCGCCAGCACCGCGCGTACGAAGGGGCGCGCGCGATCGGGCCGCGTATAGCTCGGGGTCGTGTCTGGAGCGAGCGCCTTCATGGACGCATCTCCTTCCCGGTCAGGCGCAGGAACACGTCTTCGAGCGAGCCGTGCCCAACATGGAGGTCGGTGAGCTCGCCCCCGGCGTCGCGCAGCCAGGTCATCAGATCCACGAGCAGACCCGGCACGGCGGGCGTCTCGACCACGTAGACGCCGGCCTGCTCCTCGCGCGCCTCCACGACAGAAGGCAGCGCCGCTAGAGAGGTCAGGTCGAGTCCCGGCGTCGCGTGGAAGCGTACGGCGTTGCCGCTGCCGATGCGCGTGAGGGCGGCAGGGCTATCGAGGGCCACCAGCTGTCCTTTGTCGATGATGGCCACGCGGTCGGCCAAACGCTCTGCCTCGTCCATGAAGTGGGTGGTCAGCAACACGGTGGCGCCGCGCTCGGTGACGGAGCGGATAATGTCCCACGTGGCGTGCCGCGCCTGCGGATCCATGCCCGTCGTCGGCTCATCCAGGAAGAGCAGCCGCGGCCGCCCGACGAGCGCCACGGCCAGGGCCAGCCGGCGTTTCTGCCCGCCCGAAAGCTGGCGGCAGCGCGTGGCCGCCGCCTCGCGCAGGCCCACCAGGTCCAGCAAGGCGCCCGGCTCTTCCGGCGCGTCGAAGAAGCTGGCGTATAAATCGAGCACTTCGCGCGCGCGCAGGCCAGGATACAGCCCGTCCTGCTGCAGCATCACGCCGATCTGGCGCTTGAGTGCGGCGCCATCCCGGCGCGGGTCCAGGCCCAGCACGCGCACCGTGCCCGCGTCGGCGACGCGGTAGCCTTCCAGGATCTCGACGGTGGTCGTTTTGCCCGCCCCATTGGGGCCCAGCAAGGCGAAGACTTCTCCTGGCCGGACGTCGAAGCTGAGATCGCGAACCGCGGTATGGTCTCCGTATGACTTGGTCAGGCGCTTGACCGCGATCGCTTCAGACTGATCCGCGGCCATCGGGACGGATGTCGTGGAGGCGTGCGGAGGGGTAGAGGTATTATTGACGCTCATGAGGGTCGGAGATACTTTCATCACCACTCAGGGTTGGGCGCACATACCCATGCTGCCACGCGCCCACACTGAAACGATACCCCGCGAGCGGCTATTGTGCAACTTGCGCGTACGTTAGGTTGGCACTACAGCTACGATCACGGCGCGTATGCCCACCACATGCAGCGGGGCCACCTCGGCGAAGCCAGCCTCGCGCAGCCAGAGCAGGTTCTGCTCCAGGCTGCCTGGCTTATCACCGCGCTGGGCTACGCCGCGCTCGTGCTCGGCCATCGTGCGTCCCTCGTTCAGGCGCCACCCCTCCGGGGCATAGCGGGCGTCCAATTGGTCCCATAGCGTGCGATAGGCATGGAACAGGGCGGGCGTGCTCAGGCGGATACGATCCGAGAGGACGAAGATGCCGCCGGGTGCCAGCGCCGCGCGCACGCTGGCCAACGTGCGGCGCTTGCCCTCGTCCGTGGCGTTGTGGATCGCCTGGACGGCGAATGCCGCGCCGAACGGCCCGCCAGGGATCGCCGCTGGGGTCATCGCCTCGAAGTCCGCCAGGGCCAGCTCGCAGCGCCCCGCGAAAGGCGCCAGCCGTTCGCGCGCCATGTCCAGCATGGGTGGCGAGCCGTCTACGCCCACCACCGTGCTGCCGGCGATCTCTCTGAGCGCCCGCTCCGTCACAATGCCCGCGCCGCAGCCGACGTCGAGTATGCGGGCCGGTAGGCCGCTGGCATCCAGATGCGCCCGAACCACATCCAGCAGCAAGGTCAACTGCTCCTCGCGCACTGGGCTATGGGGCCGCGTTGTGTTGTCCTCCACCCAGCGCCGCGCAAATTCGGCATCGTTCCATTGCTCCACCGCATCGCTCCTTATATGCCTACGCACCTGCACCCGCTCGCGCTCGCCGGCGGTCCACTGGCGCCGTTGCTCGGTTCCGCGCGATAGTATTCCAGTATACACGGCGAGCGCGGCACTCGACGATTGCATGAAGGGGAGGAGCGGCGGCATGCACGGCGATATTACCGACGTGCCAGGCGTGCTGGTCGGGCACGACACGAATGTGGAGGCGGGAACGGGGTGCACGGTGGTGGTCTGCGCCTGGCCGGCCGTCGGCGGCGTGGACGTACGCGGAGCGCCGGCCAGTCGTGAGACGGCTCTGCTCGATCCGCGCTGCACTGTGACGGAGGTGCACGCCGTGCTGCTGACGGGCGGCAGCGCGTTCGGACTGGATGCGGCGGGCGGTGTCATGCGCGTGCTAGAGGAGCGGGGAGTAGGGTTCGAGACCGGTGTGGCGCGCGTGCCCATCGTCCCAACCGCGGCGCTGTTCGATCTCGGCCTGGGCCGCGCTGACGTACGCCCCGATGCCGCGGCGGGCGCGGGCGCGGCCGCGGCCGCCGCGGCCGGCCCGATCGCGCGCGGGACGGTGGGCGC
>CAYQFU010000120.1:0-17247 GCA_964416775.1 uncultured Ktedonobacterales bacterium | reverse complement strand
GACGGTCGAGCGGAGCTGGTGCCGGGAGCGGAAAGTCCCGCACGGGCGCGGCAGGCGCTCGCGGCCCTCGGCGAGCTGGTGCGCCTGGCCGGGCGCTTCGACGCGCGCTGGGCGCGCGAGCCCGGCTTCCGCGCGCGCCTGAGCCGGGCGGTCACGCACCGGCGGGCTCCCGCGCGTCGGACTGAACCGGATGCGCAAGAGCCCGCGCCGGGCGCGGACGTCGTTCCTGACCCCGTGCCCGGCGCCTCTATGCAACCCTCCGACGCCTCTCCGGACGACACCCCCACCGCCCCCGCGGTGCGCTGCTTCCTGCACTATCTGGGCGCTCTGCGGGCGGCCGACGCGGCGGTTCCGGTGCCGGCCGGCACGGAGGAGGCGGTCCACATCCTGACGCTCCATCAGAGCAAAGGGCTCGAGTTCCCCGTCGTCTATCTTCCGGGGCTGGCGCAGGGGCAGTTCCCGGCGGGCACGACCGTGCGCGAAGAGGTCTGTCCGCCCGGCTTCCGCGAGAGCGACGCGCCCGGCGAGCGCGAGGCGGAGGAGCGCTGCCTCTTCTATGTCGGTGTGACCCGCGCGCGCGACGTGGTAGCGTTCACCCGCGCCGCCCATTATGGTCGGGCAGCCGGGAACACTCCCAGATCGGCGCAACCATCCGCCCTGCTGGCGCTCGTGGACGGCGCGCCGGACGGGTCAGTTGCCGCGCTGCTGCTACGCGATGAGGAACTCGGCCGCCTGGCGGCGGCCGCGGCCGCGTTCGATGAGACGGACGGCGCCGGGGACGGCGAGGAGGCGGTCGAGGTCGGGCTGGTGCCCGATGACGTGAACGCGGCGGCGGACAAGCCCGTCTTCCGGTTGCGCGAGCTGGAGCAGTATCTCACTTGCCCGCGGCAATACAAGTACGCGCGGGGCTACGGCCTGCTGGACCCGGCGGAGGACGCCGTGCATCGCTTCCATCGCTACATCCGCCGCGGCGCACAGGCGGTGCGCGACCTGCAGGCAGCAACGCCCGGGGAGGACTGGCGGGCGACCGAGGCGCACCTCCGGGCGCTCTGGGAGACGGATGGACCGGCGGGGCACGCCTACGACGCCTTCTACTGGCAGGCCGCGCAGGCGATCCTGCACGAGGACTGGAGGGCCATCACCTCTCGGGAGAGCACGTCGGCCTCGGGGCGGGTGCTGCTGGCGCAGCCGCTGCGGGCCGGGCTGCGACGATGTACCGTCGCGGTGACCGCCGATCGCGTCATCGTAGGCAGCATCCCCGCCGCGGACGATCTGGCCGCGCCGCCGCTGACGGTGTTGGTGCGACTGCACACGGGCCGCCCGCGCGAGGAGGACAAGAACGATCTCGCCTTGCCCCTCTACTACCTCGCGCACCGGCAACAGCACCCGGACGCTCCGGTGAGCATCGTGCTGGCGTATGCGGGTGGAGCGCTGAAAGATCGGGCGGCGGAGACGAGTGGGCCGGGGCTGGGCGACCTGGTAGACGTGACCGAGATCGCGCGCCGGGATGCCGAGAAGTACCTGAAGCCGGGCCGCAAGCAGCGCTCGAAGCTGGACAAGCTGGATGAGGCAGCGCTCGAGATCGCCGGTGGGCAGTTCGCGCCGCGCCCCGAGGAGCGCCGCTGCGCGACCTGTGCGTATTGCTATGTTTGTCCGGCCGACCCCGACAGTCCCGCCGGATTCGGCCTGACGCGTAGCGCGACGGGCGCCGCGGTGCCGGTAAGAACGGGAGATTGAGATCGGCTCCCTCGCGAGTAATCCCAATCCGCCCCGGCATGGTACCATGAGCGGCCCGACTTCGGTGGCAGGGGCGGTCGCATCTCTGGTGGCGTCGCACCCCGGTGCGATGGTCGCCCGCTCACCGAGTCGCAGGCTCTGGACGTGTGCGCAGGTGGACATCGCCTCCGCGTCGCCCCTGCAGCCGGGATTGCCAGCCGTACGCTCCCGGCGAGTGGGCTCGAGGGCTGGCGCCGGTATGGGTACGCGGACGTGTCCTTGGCACGGAAGGGGGCTATCTCCTGTACGCCCTCTGTCTCGCGGCCCCGCGCGACCTCCTCGTCTGCGCTCGCCGCTCGCACCTCATCGTGCACCCCATTTCCGGAGATGTCCGCCGCTGCAGCATGGAGATGGTGGGCGAGTGATGAGGCCCGAGCAGGTTGAGGCGGGCGAGAAGGGAGCCGGGCACCATGGTAGCAGCTACATGGCACGATGACAGCGATACAGCCGAGATATGGGGCGGCGAGGGCGCCGATTGGGCTCCGGAGTCGGCCCGTCAGCCACGTCCATTACCATTCACGAAGCACGCGCGCACGCGCGGGGCGCGCCGAAACGTCACGCCCGACTCGGTGGAGTACGTGCTCGCGCACGGACGGACGATCCAACGGACTGGGGTGACATTCTTCTTCCTCGGCCGGCGCGACATGCCGCCGGCCGATCGCGGCCAAAGCTGGGCCTCGCGCCTGGAGGGGACCATCGTGCTGGTCGCTCCGGGCGGGGAGGTGATCACCGTCTACCGGAACCGACGTGGGTGGCGCGCAATCCAGCGCAAGACGAAATACCGCCTTCCCGACCTGGCCTCGTTCGGGCAAGATCTGGAGGCCTGGGAGTTGAAGTACCAAGCAGCAGCCTAACAATGGGGCATTCTTGGGCCTGCGGCAGAAAGCCAGCGCGTCTTTCGGTACTCGCACAGCCCATATCTGCAGCAAGTTGACTGTACAAACACCACGACCAGGTGCATCATGGAGCGGCGCGGCGCGCGTTGACGGCACCTTCCCCCAAGATGCCGCTTCCCATCTCCCTCAGAGCGGCCTCAGCTCACTGCGCTGTACGAACGGTATTCGGCCACTCGAGGCATGTCGCACGCCCGTCGCGACGAGGAGGCAGAGAGTGGCGATCGCTGACGCGCTTTGCGAGGGCACCCGCGTTTTCGATACACGGCTCGGGCGCGATCGGGTCGTTCATCATACCGCGTCGCGTCATACAGTTGTAGAATGGTGCCTCACGTTCCGCTAACGCCGTCGGGTGATCCGCCCATCGATCAATAGCTTGCGCTCGGACCCTGCACGCGATGACGGGGGAGAGTGGTGAACTGGTCAACGATCTCGATTTCGCTTGGTAAGCTGACAGCTATATCGCCCATGCCGAGCGATGAGGCATTGCTCGAAGATGACGAAGGCTTGGCCGACCGGTATGACGCGCTCATCGACGAGATCGGCCGGCAGATGGCCGACGAGAAGCCGGGCCCGACCGAAGAGGCGGAGTTGGTCAGGGTCTTGGCGGACACGTTCGGCCTGGGTGGGGGTCTGGGCGTCTATTGGGGCACGTTGCACCTCATCGAGCGGTGTACGCCGAGCATCGCCTATCCCGTCATCCGGGACAGGGCCCTCCATGGGCTTGCGGGGAGCCGGTCGTGGTGCTGCTTCCTCCTGGGACGGCGCCGCGACGTCGACGACTTGCCGCTCTTCCTGGCGCTCGCGAACGACGACATTCCGGAGGTGCAGGAACAAGCGCTGCATGCACTCGTGATGCTCTCGCAGGCCGTGCCTCTGCCGCACATCCGTCCCAGCGTGCATCCCCTGCTGGGCCACCCGGATACGCGCGTGAGGAAAGCCGCCCAGCGGGCGGTGGAAGCCATCGGCCCGTGAGATCAATGCCGTTGCGGTCCTCGACGTTTGTGGATGCGCTTGGGCCACCAATGGAAGCGGGTGGTCGAGCGAACGAGATCGGGCCGTCGCTGCAGGGCGGCGCAGCGCGCGAGCTGGGCGCCTTCCTGGTCCTCGATGGTGGCGAAGTGCTGGTTGATGAGCGCGGCGTTGGTCAGCGGCCAGAGGTGCTCGGCGGGCTGCAGCTCCGGCGAGTAGGGCGGCAGGAACAAGAGGTGCACGTGCTCGGGCACGCGGAGGCGGGCGCTGGCGTGCCAACCAGCGCGGTCGAGCACGAGGACGATCTGCTTGGTCGGCCCGGCGCCCACCGTGCGGGCGAACGCCTCCAGCTCGGCCTCGAAGAGGCGCAAGGAGACGCTGGTGGCGAGGTGGAAGACGGTGCGGCCCGAGGCGGGGTGGACGAAGCCGACCAGAGAGCGCCAGTCGAACCGGTGCTGGACAGGCGCGACGGGGCGCTGCTCGTCGAAGCTCCACCCCTTGTGGAGGACCGGCCTCAGGCCGATGCGGTGCTGGTCGATGGCCTGATCACAAATGGCAAGTTCTGTCTGACCCGCTCTTGCCGGATGACGCTGAGCTGGTCGCGCCGCGGGGTGCGCCAGCGGCGCGCGGCCGTGCAGGTGTTGCCCTATCCTTCGCATGACAGCACTCCGTGTGGAGGATCGGATGCACCACTGGTGGCGTCTGCGTCGAGCGACGGTGAGCTTTGCGGACGGGGACCGACGCTGGGATCGCGCCAGGATGCCGTGGCGCGGGTGCACAACGATGTAGTCGGCCTCTCCCGTGCGCATCCGCCCTCCCTCGACCCGGGCACGCCAGGGGGTGCTGTGGACGACGTGATAGTCGTCGCCGAGCTGGTCGCGCAGCACCTCGTACAGCTGACGTTCCCCAAAACTCCACGTTTCCTGGACCGGACCGTCGGCAGGATACACCCGCGCCACCCCAGATCTCCCGTTTCTCACGACGCCACACGCTGCCACCGCAACGGTCAGCACTCTCAGCAAACTACCAGCTGTGCCGGCCTAGTGTAGTCGGACATGAACTCGCCGTCAAGTTGCTGCTATGGAGGAGCATAAGGTGCCTTACTGCTGGGCTGATAGCAGGGGCACGCCATTTCCGCAACGTGCTGCGGACGAGGCAGGCTCCTTTCAATCCCCGCCAGAGATGAAGCTGAGGGATAGGAGCGGTCGCCGCGGGAGCGGGCTCGCATCCACGAATGGACAATCGAAAGGGGATAGGGGTTGGACGCCTCCCGCGGGTTCAAGCCGGAGCGTCTTATGCCCACATCGTGGCTGCGCTTCCCCGTTGCCGGGGCCCTCGTTTCAATCTGATCCGTTGCACGCTAAAATAGTGGGGAACCGCGTAGTGTCGCTTGCAGGCCATTCACATGGGAGCACTCATGCCAACTCAGGAGCGGGAGGCATCCGGTCGGAGCCGAGAGGTCAGCCCGACTAGCGAGGGTGCCAGTGGCCCTCTTCCGGCGCGGCCACAATCGGGTTCGAGGACCGGCTGCGTTGCCCCGCGATCGGAGGATGGGCGTCAGCAGCTTCAACTGCCGGAACGGCAGCCACTGACCGCGCGACTGGCCGCGGCCGGGTCGCGGCGGGCGGAGTTCGAGGCCCTGCTGCACGCCGCGCCGGAGGGTGCGCCCCCGGATGAGCTGCGCCGCCTTGTGACCGAGGAGAATGTCGTCGCGAAGGGATCGGCGACCTCGCGCACCAAGGTCTGGCGCCAGCTGCGGCAGACTTACCTGCTGGATCCTTCCGTCCCCGAGTTCAGCGCACTGGTGGAGGCTATGCGGGCGACAAGCGCGCCGTCCGACCGCGGGTTGCTGCTCTTCCTCCTACTAGCGCGCACGGATCGCCTGTTCCGCGAACTCACACTCGCCACCATCAGTCCGCAGCTCGCGCACCCCGGAGCGCCCGTCCCCGCCGAGGCCGCACAGGCCGCCCTCGGGAGGCTGCTGGAGGGGAGTGCCGGGCGTAGCTGGACGCGCGAGACCCTGGTCACGGTCCGGCAGCACGCGTTATCTGCCTTGAAAGATTTCGGCGTGTTGGCGGGCGGCACCAAGAAAAAGATCGGCAGGGTCCGCCCCGGGCCGCAGGTGACGCTCCTAGCCGCACGTCTCGCCCAGCTCGAAGGGTTGCCGCCGCGGCGCATCCCGACGAGCGCGTGGTTCCGGCTGTTGGGCGCCGACGAGGAAGGGGCCTGGGACCTCCTGTACGCGGCGGCCCGGGCCGGCGTCCTGCGGGCGCGGCGGCAGGCGGACGTCGTTGACATCGAGCTTCCGCCGCTACCGGCGGGCCCGGACCCCGCCCGGGCCGGATCCTAATGGGCATGCGAGCGCAAGGAGCGGGAGGAGTGGGAGGAGGACGGTATGCGGCGATCGTTGGATGATGCACTGTTGGCGCTGCGCAACCACGCGCGCGCCTGCGCGCACGGCTCCCTGCGCCCCGACGTGCGGGTACTCGTCTACCCGCCCGAGCGGGAGGCGCAGATGCTCGCGCGCCTCCCCGGCCTCGCCGCCGAGTGGGCGGCTGACGGATTGCCGGTGGAGGTGGTGGACGTCGGGCAGCGCTTGCGCGACGAGCTCGAGGCGCGCCCCCATCGGCTCGAGCAGTTGCTGCGCGACGACGCGGCCGGCAGGGCAACGGTGCCCGGCAACCTCGGGACGATCGCCGCCGCCATGTTGGAGCGCCTCCTGAGGAGCCCGCTCGACCCGCCGGCGTGCTGCCGCATCCTCGCCAACACGGGCGCGCTGGCCGCGTTCGTCTCGTACTCGGCGATCACGAACGGGCTGTACGACTCCGTGCCGTCACCCTGCGTGGTGCTCTTCCCGGGCGAGGGCGACGACCGCGCCCTCAACATCCTCAACCTCCGCTCGGACCCGACATACCGCGTGCCACGGCTGTGAACTCCCTATGGCTGCTGACAGGCGGGCGCCGTGGTGCTAGGATAGTGGGGCCGCACGCTCACTGCGGCAGTGGACCGCGCACGACGCGCCGTCGCGAGGCTGGGCGCTGACTACTAGTCCCCGCCCTATTCCTCCGAACGCCGACGTGCCCGCACGCATGACCCATGGACGATCGGGATTGGGGAAGCACGATGACCGTCACCACCGCCCTGCAGACGATTCGCGCCTGCATCGACCGGGACCTCGACGCCGAGCCGCAGAGCGTCATCAAGGTGGACGAGCTGCGCACGCTGCGCACGGACCTGGTCGAGTACGTCCTGACCGACCAGCTCGCGCGCGACTATGCGCGCGTCTTCGAGCGGGTCGTCGAGGCGTCGCGGCCCGCCGGCGCCGGCGAGGGCGACGTGGGCGTCTGGGTCTCGGGATACTTCGGCTCGGGCAAGAGCCTCTTCGCCAAGCTGGCCGGGCACGTGCTGGCGGATACCCGTGTGGGCGAGGATTCGGCCCGCGACCTGTTCGCCCGGCACCTCAAAGCGGGCCGCCCCGCCGACGACCGCCTCGCGGAGCTGCTGCACGAGGCCCGGGCGTACGGGCTGCGGGCCAAGCTCGTGGCCTTCGACATCATGTCGCAGCACACGGCGGCCGCCGAGCGGAACGTGGGCCTCACATTCCTGCGCGCGTTCTATCGCTCGCTCGACCTTTCGCAGATCATCCCCGTCGCGCAGGCCGAGCTGGAGCTGCGCCGCGCGGGCCGCTACGACGAGTTCACGCGGTTCTACGAGCGACGCGGCGACCAGGTGCCGTGGCGCGAGGACCGTGACCTGACCACCTGCCTGCCCGTCCTCGCCGAGTGTCTCGCCGAGCTCCTGCCGCAGCGGTATCCCACGCCGGATCTCGCGCTGCGCGCATTCGAGATCGGCCAGGGACTCGCGGACGAGCAGACCAGCATCGAGGCGACTATCGGCGCCATGCTGCGCTGGCTCGGCGAGCAGCAGGCCGCGGCGGGCGGCGTCGAGCGCCTCATCTTCGTCGCCGACGAGGTTGGCGCCTGGGCCGGCCGCGACCTCGACCGCATCGAGCAGCTGCGGGCCTTCGTGCAGGACCTCGGCCGCCTCGGCCAGGGACGCATCTGGCTGCTGGTGACCTCACAGGAGAAGCTGTCGGACGTGATCGCCGACCAGGCGATCAGCGGCGTGAATGCGAAGATGCTCCAGCGGCTCGAGGCGCGCTTCAAGGTCAACGTCCACCTGGACGCGTCGGAAGTCAGTACCGTGATCGCCGACCGCGTGCTGGCCAAGAAGGCGACGGCGCGCGGGCCCCTCGAGCAGCTGTGGCACGAGCGTCACCAGGTCCTGCTCGACATCGCCGCGCCGCCGAGCCTCGAGATGGGCAGTGTCTATCCCAAGCCGGAGTTGGACGCATTCGTCGCGGACTACCCGTTCCTGCCGTATCAGCTCCCTGCGGCGGCCGGCCTCTTCGGGAGCATGCGGGGCGTCAAGGTCAGCTCCGGCGCGCGCTCCATGCTGAAGGTCGCCTTTGACGCGACGCGGACGCTCGCCGACAACCCCATCGGCGCGGTCGTCGCGTGGGACCAGATCTTCGACAGCGCCAACAGCGGCAACGAGTTCGCCGACGAGCAGTACCTGGGCAGCTTGGGCTTGGAGCATATCCGCCAGGCCGACCGGGACCTGCCCGACGCGCCGATCACCCCGTCGCGCGTACTGAAGGTGCTGTGGCTGATGCAGTGGAACGCCCGCGTGTCGCGGACGCCGGCCAACCTCGCGCGGCTACTGGTGCGGCATCTCGCGTCCGACGACGCGCTGACGCTGGAGACGCTGGTGCGGGAGACGCTGGAGGCCCTGGAGCACCTGGACTACGTACGGCGCGACCCGGCGACAGAACAGTGGCGCCACCTCTCGCAGGACGAAGTAACAGTCGAGAAGATGCTCAGGCACATCGGGGCAGACGTCAGGGAGGCGGAGGTCCGCCGCGAAGCGCTGAAGCTCTACGAAGCGCGGCTGGCCGGACTGCTGCCAGGTCGGGTGAGCATGGGCCAGATGGGCGTCGCGTTCCAGTACAGAGTGGAGTTGGACAGGACGACGGTCAAGAACGAGGGGCAGCCGGTCGCGGTGCGTGTCCTCCTGCCGGGCGCGAAGACGGAGCGAACGGAGCGCGAGGTTTCCGACGAGAACGCGGCGAACCTGGACGCGCCGACCGTGACGTGGATCGTAGGGGCCGCACGGGGCCTGGAGGAGCGGCTCCGCCGCGCGCTGGCCATTGACCGGCTGCCGCATGACGAGCAATTTCAGCAGAGCGCCAGCCCGCGGGCTCGGGAACAGGCGCGGCGGCTGGCCGAGGATGCCGGTCAGCTCCGGGCGGACGCCGATAAAGAGGTGGAGGGTGCGCTGACGTCCGGCACGCTCTACTATGCGGGCACGACCGTCCCCGTGGGCCACGGCGGCACGGCGAGCGCCCGGGCGACCATCGAGGAGGCGATCCGCGATCGGCTGGGCACGGTCTTCACGGGCTTCGCCGAGGCGGATCGCAAGTTCCGGTCGGAGAACATCGAACGGCTCTTCAGCCTGGCGCCCCCGGACCGCGCCGGCCTCGACCACGCGCTCGGCCTGTTCACCCCAGACGGGCACGTGCTGGGTAACCACGTGCTGGTCGAGCCGGTGCTGCGCTACCTGCGCTCGTCGAATCGGACCGCCGGCCAGGATGTGCAGGAGGCGTTCGCCGCGCCGCCCTACGGCTGGCCGGGCGATCTGCTGCGCTACATCGCGGCGGCGCTCTTCGTGGACGGCCGGGTCGCCGCCGCCGACCGCACGGGCAGGCGCACGGACGACTGGCGCACGCCGGGCGCGAAGCAGCTCTTCGGCACGCAGGCGTTCAAGTCCACACGCCTGGACGTCGAGGAGGACGCCCTCACGCCCGAGGAGGTGAGCGAGGCGCGTGCCCTGCTCGCCGACCTCGGCAGGCGGACGGAGGACGGGACCGAGGTCGCCCTGAAGGAGGCGACCCTCACGCTCTGCCTGGACCTCTCGCGTCAGGCGGTCCCTCTGCAGCGGGCGACCTCGGCCGACTTCCCCCTCCCCGAGCGCTACGCGACAATACCGGGTCTCATCCGAGACATCCAGGATGCGGGCTCGCGCGTAAAGGTCGTGCGCGCGCTACTCGCCCGCGCGGCCGCGCTTCGCCAGGCCGACGCCGACTTGCGCACGCTCGCCGCTTTCGACGAGCGCGGCGGATTTGCCCAGCTCGAGCGCACGCGCCAGCTCATGGCGGCGGCGACGGAGGCCGGCCTTGGGCAGGATGCCGCCGTGGCGGAGGCCTGCGACCAACTCGCGCACCTGATCGCGGAGCGCCGGGTGCTCGCCGACTGGGAGGGCGCGTTCAAGCAGAACCGGCTGCGACTGCTGGACGCCTTCCGGGACGCGTATGCCCCGCTCCGGCAACGCGTGGCGCGCGAGGTGGAACAGGCACGCCACGCGGTCCTGCAGATGCCCGAACTGCAGGCGCTCGGCCTCGCGCAGCAGGAACCGCTCTGGACGGAATTCCTGGGCCAGGGGAAGCCGCTGCAGAAGCTGCCCGAGGCGGACCTGCAGGGCGACGGACACCTGATCGCCGCCAACCGCGACTTCAGCATCGCCTTCCTGCGCTCCATCGAGAGCAGCCTCGATGCGGTGCTGCCGCGGGCCCGGGCGCGGGTGCTCGAACTGTACGCGCGCGTGCAGGAAGAGTCGGGCAAGAAGGCGCGGATCGTCACCTGGGAGCCGGCCCGGGCCTTCGCGGGGAAGCGCTTCACGACGGTGGCCGAGCTGGAGGCAGCCTTCGCGGAACAGCTTGCGGAGCTGAAGCGCGCGATCGCCGAGGGCAAGGAGATTCAGGTCCTGTAGCAAGTGCCGGGCCCTGTCCGTGCGCACGTGTAGCGGCGCGGTGGACAGCCGAGCAGCGTGGCTCGGAGGAGGCATGCAGCGTGGTGTCTCGCGTGAGCGTACCGGCACCGGCCGTGGTGTTGCAGCGTTGTCGCACCGCGCTGTGGGACGAGATCCAGGCGATCAAGAAGAAGGGGACGAAGCCGCTGCTACTGGCCGACGGACACCTCATCGGCGCGCAGGATGGGGGCTGTCTCTACGCGTTCACGCTGGACGCGGAGATCATCCTCCCCGACGACGCGCCGGGGCGCATCGAGGTAGGCGCAGTCTCGGCCACAGCCACGCTCGTCTCGATCACCGGCCTCACCATCCTCCTGCTGGTGGATCAGTCCATCGGCCGGCAGGTGCCGTCGGCCCGCCTCTACACCGATCCGTCCTTCCTCCTGGAGAAGCTGCGCGAGCGTTTGCAGGCGATCAGTCTCGACGCCGGCGCATGTGCACGGTCGGCGCGGCTCCTCGGCGGCGCGCCCGGTGGGCCAGTGCGCACCCGGCCGCCTGGGACACCACGCTCGGCCGCCGCGGGCGCCGATCTCAACGCCTGCCAGCGGGATGCCGTCGAGCGCGTCGCCTCCTCGGAGGTGGCCTTCATCTGGGGGCCGCCCGGCACGGGGAAGACGACGACCCTCGGCCATGCCGTCGCCGCGCTGCTCGCGCAGGGCGAGAGCGTCCTCGTCGTCGCGCACAGCAACGCCGCCGTGGATCAGGCGGCCATCGCCATCGGGCGACGCGTCGACGGGACGCCGGCATACCGCGAGGGGCGCATCATGCGCGTCGGCGTGGCGCGCGCGCCGGGGATGGCCGCGCATGGTGCGATGCAGCCGCGCGAGATCGTGCGCCGGGAACACCCCGACCTCGTGCGCGAGATCGAAACACTCGAGCGCGAGCGCGACCGGCTGACCGAGCAGCTGACGCGTCTCTCGGAGCGCGAGCTGGCGCCGGCGCGGGCGTCGCTCGACACCGTCCGGAAGCAACTCGACGAGCGGCGCGGCCTGCTGCGCTCGCTGGAGCGCCGGCTCATCGGCCGCGCGAGCATCATCCTCTGCACGCTCTCGAAGGCGGCCATCGAGGAGGAGATCTTCAGCCGGACCTTCGATGTCGCCATCGTCGACGAGGCGAGCATGGCCTACATCCCCGCCGATCTCTTCATCGCGTCGCTGGCGGCCAAGCGGGTCGCCGTCTTCGGGGATTTCCGCCAACTGCCGCCGATCACGCAGGGCGACACGCCGGCCATCCAGGAGTGGCTGCAGCCGGACATCTTCGAGATGGCGGGGATCGTCGCCGCCGTCGACGGGGGTCGTCCGGATGCCCGGATGACGATGCTCGAAGAGCAGTACCGCATGCATCCCGAGATCGCCGCGATCGTCAAGCGCCGCTTTTACGCGAACCGTCTGACCACTGCGGCGGGCGTCGCCGAGGCGTGCACGCCGATCACCGACGCGCCGCCGCAGGCGGGGCGCGCGGTCATCCTCCTCGACACCGGCCCGCTGCGTCCGCTCGCGTGCAAGGAGTCCGCCGGGCGGAACGGCTCCGTGCGCCGGTCGGGCGGCAACAGCCGCTTCAATCTCGTCTCGGCGCTTGTGGACGTCGAGCTCGCGCTGACCGCCCGCGCCGGCTCCGCACACACGGTCGGCATCATCACGCCCTACGCGGCACAGGCCCGCCTGGTGAGCAAGCTGCTGCACGACCTGAAGGTGCCGCGCGACGAGATCCTCTGCGCGACCGTGCACCGCTTCCAGGGGTCGGAGTGCGACGTCATCATCTACGACGTCGTCGAGGGCAAGCCCCTGTCTAGGGCCGGGCAACTCCTGTCTGACGACACCCGAGGCCTCGCGGGCCGGCTCCTCAACGTCGCCGTCAGCCGGGCGAAGGGCAAGCTCATCATCGTCGGCGATATCGCCCACCTTCGCGCGGCCCTCTCGGTGCACAACGTCTATCTGCGCGTTTTGGCCGACGTACAGAAGCGCACCGGGTTGACCCGGCCTGCGCCGCGCACCACGCTCGGCTGCGGTCTGGCGCGGGCCGCGCCGCTCCCCGGCGTCGAGCGATTCCCCCTCACGGCGCCCGACACCGCCGCAGCCGTCGGCCAGCGCGTCGCCGGCGATCTTCAGCACGCCGAGATCGTCTCCATCGAGGGGCGTCCGCGCCGAGATTCCACGCTCGCAGCTGCCCTGCAGTCCTCTTCCCTTCCCGATGCTGCCCATATCCATGTCGCGGTTTCCGCCGCCGCCGCATCGCCGCTGCCAACGCACGAGCCAGCCTGGGAGGGTTCGGAGGTGCCGTGCCTCGTGGCGAGCATAGACCGGCGGGTGCTCTGGATCGAGATGGACGGCTACGCCCTGCGGATCGAGATGCCGCAGGCGGTCAAGCTCCTCTACGGCTTCTGGGACCTTGAGCCGGAGGGCGTGCGGGCTATCAAGACCACCGAGCAGCAACGCGACCTGGCGGCCCGCGGGCAGAGTCCCCTGGGCTGGTCGTGCCCCAAGTGTGGCTCGCCGCAGTCGGCCACTTTGAACGCCTATGATCGCCCTGCGATTCTCTGCCTCAGCCCCGCTTGCCAGCATGAGTCGCAGTTCAGCCCGTCGAGGGCGACGCAATGGGCAGACTTCACCCGCCACGTCTGCCCGGAATGCGGCGGGCACCTGGTCGGGGTAGTGGGAACCTGGGGCGTCTATTTGCGCTGCGCTCGGCACCCGGCGTGTCGAGGGCGTAGGCAGCTGAAAGAAATTGTGTAGACATGACCAACCTGCTCGGCAGCTTGCAACACGTCCGCTGGCAGACCGCATTTCGCACCTTCGGCAACGACCATGCGACGCTGATCGGCCTGCTCGTAGATTGGTGGATCTCAGGTGATCCCGCGCAGCGTTGGGCGCTGGAGGGTGGCCCGTCGTTCGGGTTTCGCCCGCGGACGGAGCAGGGGAACGGGCAGTGCGACGCCGCCTTTGGCGAGGGCACCCAGAACGCGGGCATCCTGGAGGTCGAGGGCACGCGCCACGCATGGACAATCGAGAAGATCGGCAGGTTCTTCGCCGCCGAGTATCCCGAGTTCGCCACGCTCCGGTTCGGCATCTTCCTCGCCTACGCCTACGGCGCCGTCGGCACGGGCCCTGGGCGTGCCATTCCGCCGTTCCCGCTCGATGAGTTCGTAGCACACGCCAAAAGCGTGACCGCAGCTCGCCCCGGTAGGCAGCTCGCTGTCCTGGCCCTCGACAAGCTCCGGGAGCCACAGCCGGGAGGTAGCCCGCGCTTTCGCAGCGAATTCTACTGGGGACGGCCGCTGCGGGTGACAGGCGCGCTGGTAGTGGATGGCCAGGAAATCGGACGCCGCATCCTCTATCAGGCTCAGCAATAGAGTAGAATAGGTCACGCAGCGACGGATAGGGCCGCGAGGGGTGCGCGCCCTTCCGGCTGGAGTGAGGAGCGGGCTAGTATGGCGACGACGC
Source organism: uncultured Ktedonobacterales bacterium (assembly GCA_964416775.1). Taxonomy (GTDB): domain Bacteria; phylum Chloroflexota; class Ktedonobacteria; order Ktedonobacterales; family JADMIN01; genus CAYQFU01. The sequence continues at coordinate 3,299 of CAYQFU010000120.1, read as the reverse complement.
GCACGTATGGCACCACGACCGCCGCGGCCGAGACCGCCCTTGCCCCCGACGTCCGCCGCGCGCTCAAGCGCACCGTGCTCGACCTGCGCCACGCGCTCGAGGATGACTTCGCGCGCCAGCTCACCGCGGTCGCCATTGACGAGCAGGCGGTGCGCAGCTTCCCGGCCGGCCGGGCGCTCACCGCCGAGCAGCGGCGCGTGCGCGACACGGCGACGGCCGTCATCAAGCGCGAGGTCGCCGGCGGCAGCACCCACGCGGAGGCCTTCGCCCACGTCCTGCGCGAGTCGGCGTTCACCTTCCTCAACCGCGTCATGGGCCTGCGCTGCCTCGAAGCGCGCCGCATGCTGCTGGTGGACGGCCAGACCGAGACCGTCATCACCCGCCTGGCCGAGCTCGGTGGCGTTCCGTCGCTCTACTGGCGCGTCCGCAATGCGCCTAATGCGCCCACCCAGCCGCGCGAGCTCTGGCGCACGGCGTACCGGCTCGCGTGCGCCGCCGTCGCGCGGGACGTGCGCGTGCTCTTCGACCCCGACGCCGAGTACGCCGCGCTCTTCCCGCTGCTGCCGACGATGCAGCGCGCGATCGAGGCGCTCAACGACCCCGTCGTCCCCGCCGAGGCCTACGCCGAGGATGCCTTGCTCGGCTGGGTCTACCAGTACTTCCAAAGCGAGGAGAAGGACCGCATCTTCGCCGAGGTGCGCACCAAGAAGAAGAAGATCGGCGGCGAAGACATCATCCCCGTGACCCAGCTCTACACCGAGCAGTACATGGTGGACTTCCTGCTGCAGAACTCGCTTGGCCGCACCTGGATGGAGATGTATCCCGACTCGCCGGCCAAGGCCGCCTGGCCCTATTACGTGGAGCCGGCGACGCCGCACGCACGCCCGCGCAAGCCGCTGAAGGACTGGGCGCTTCTCGATCCTTGCGTCGGCAGCGGCCACTTTTTGGTGGTCGCGTTCGACCTGCTCGTCCAGCTCTACGCCGAGGAACGGGCGTTGGCGGCGCGGGACGAGATTCCCGCCGAGTGGGCCGTGCCGGAGGGCGAGGTGCCGGCGACCATCCTCGAGCGCAACCTCTACGGCATTGACATTGATCGCCGCGCGACACAGCTCGCCGCGCTGGCCCTCTACCTGAAGGCCAAGCGGGCCGGGCTGGCCCGCGCGCCGCGCATCAACGTCGTCGCCGCGGACGCGTCGCTCCTCGCCGGCCCCGCGTGGCAGAAGTTCCTGGCGAGCTTCGAGCGCGAGCCGAGCGTGCGCCGCGTGCTGGAGGCGATGGCCGGCTACCTGAAAGACATCCGCGAGCTGGGGTCGCTGCTGCGGCCGGAGGAGGAGCTGAAGCGGCTGATCGCCGAGGAGCACCGGCGGTGGGAGCAGGCCGGGCGCCCGCTGCAAGAGGCGCTCTTCCCCGACTTCGCCGCGCCGCGACAGGAGCGGCTGGCCTTCGAGCAGGCCAGCGACGAGACCTTCTGGATGCACCTGGCCCACCGCGCCGAGGCCGCCATCCAGGGCTTTTACGACGCCGCCCGAAGCAGCGGCGACCTGGACGAGCAGATCGTCGCCGGGGAGGCGCAGCGCGGCTTCGCCTTCCTGGAACTGTGCCGACGACGGTACGATGTGGTCTGCACGAACCCCCCATACATGGGTTCAAAGAATATGGTGCGAGGACTGAAGGATTTTGTTGCCAGGCACTATGAGCTGGGCAAGCGAGATCTGTACACGGCATTCATGGAGCGATGCAGGCAGTTTGCTAGTTACGATGCATATGTTGGCATGGTGACGCAGCAGACATGGGCTACCCTGACGTCTTTTCAAGGCCTGCGAGGAGACATCCTCCGATGCGACAGCATAGAGGCCATTTCGTATCATGGTCGGTATGCCTTCGAGGAAATAAGCAACGCTGTTGTCAAACCAGCCCTCCTTACACTCAGGCGCTTATCGCCTACAACAGCTCACACTATCGATACGTTTCGACTTACTGCTCCCCGTCCTGCCCAAGAACAGGCTGCATTGCTCAGAGACGCTGTACATCTCGACGCGGGAAACATTCACTTCCGCATCCCTCAGGAGCAACTTTTCGCTGTGCCCGGGAAGATCGTGATCCCTGTCCCAGAGCGAGTGATTGACATCCTGTCAAGCGACCGGCGGCTAAACGCGGTGGCTAGGGTGAAGAAGGGACTTGCCACCCTAGATAACGATCAGTTTATCCGCTTCTTCTGGGAGGTCTCGGAGTTTGGTCGCACCTGGTTCCAACTGGCAAAGGCCGGCTTCAACACACGATGGTCTGGGGGTAGAAACCGTGTTGTATATTGGCAAGATGATGGGAAGCGGGTTAAAGAGCATGTCTCGCGAGCGTACGGCGGTGCCCACTGGTCGAAGGAAGTAAGGAGCCCTGAGCTCTATTTCAAGCCCGGACTCTGTTACTCCATTATGGCAAAAGGGACGCTGGCAGTCCGTATTCTCATGGGGGAGATCTTTGAAAACAAGACGGGCGCTATCTTCGGGGCCGATGCGCTCTTTGCTCTCTTCAATACACGTGCAGTCACCTACCTCCTGAGGACGTTAGCAACCGGTCTCGAGTTCAATACTGGCACAGTCGAGAACTTGCCCTTACCGGCGACCGTCCCCAACCTAGAAGCCCCCGTAGCGCTAAAGAGCAACCTTGTTTTGCACGACCCGCTTGAATGGACGTTTGTGTCGGCACTGCTGGAGCTCTACGAGCCACGAGCCAGCGGGGCACCAGCATCGCGATTCATCTTTATTGCAAGCCGACTCGGTGCTATCGAGGCCACCCTGTGCGCGCTTGAGGCAGTAAACGACCTTATGGCGATGCACTCTTATGAGATGGACGACCTGCGAGAACTTCTCTTGGAGGAAACGGGCATCCCCGCTGGCTGGCACCCCCTGATTGCCGGCTACGATGTGCTCCCCGACTTGCCCGCCGATCTTGCACCCATGCCGGGGCAGCTGACCGATCATATCGCAGAGCATGAGCGGGTCGCCCTGGCATCTGACCAGCTCGAGCGGCTCAAAGACCGCCTGCGTGCCCTTTATGTCGCCGGTCCTGGCGCACAGCTGGAGGACGAGGCGGCGGAAGAGAACGACAAGCGCGGCAACGGCGAGGGCGAGGGTGAGGACGGTGACGAGGAGGATGCCGCCGTGGCGCTCGGCGCGCGCATCCCCATCCCCGCCGAGACGTTCGTCGAGGAGCTCTCGCAGAAGCTAGAGGTCCACCCCATCTCGGTCTACCGGCTGCTGGAAGAGATGCGCCGCGACGAGGGGCTGGTCTGCCCGCCCGAG